>DATFQK010000425.1:0-8659 GCA_035264345.1 Gemmatimonadales bacterium
TCGAAGAGGTTACCCGGCAGTCGAGCCCGGTCACAGGCTCGTGGCTTGCCAGCAGCACGGCGTCCAGACCCGCCGCTCTGGCTCCCAGCACATCGATATCGTAGAGATCGCCCACGTACAGCGCCTCCTCCGGTGCGACGCCGAGGGCCTCCAGCGCCGCGTGGAAGATACGCGGGTCCGGCTTCTCCACACCCAGGAGGGTGGAATCGATCACCACGTCGAAGTAGTGGCGGACCCCAGCGGCGGCGAGGGCCTCCTCGACTCTGCCATCGCTATTGGATACCACGCCAAGCTTGAGGCCTGCCTGACGCAACCGGGCCAACGACTCGGCAGAGCGCTCGGCAAGCATCGACCAGAGATGCCGCTCGCTATGCATACGACCGAGGCAGTCGCGGACCCGGTCCAGCGATTCAGGCGGAACCCCGCTGAGCAGGAACAAAGACTCGAGGTAGGCTGCAGCCCGGTGGCGGTCGCCGCCGCTGGCCGACTCCATGGCCCGGGTGGCCGCGGCGCGGTGGCGAGCCAGGCCCTCGCCTGTCAGCGGCAGCCCGATGGCAGCGCCGACTTGTTCGGCCATGCGGGCGTAGTCGAGAAAGACCAGGGTGTTCCCCGCGTCGAACAGTACAGCGCGGAGTCCCGCTCCCGGCCGCTTGCTCAACGAAAGCGGAGCAGCCCGGCCAAACCGTCGATCGCTGCGCGGGCCTCGGGCTCGTAAACCACGTTGACGTCGACGCCCTGCCGGAGCGCCTCTTCGATCGCGTCGTCCACCACGTCGAGAATAGGGATGGGCTCCCCTTCGCCCCGGCATTCACGTTCGTTGAGGGCCAGACGGCCGGAATCCCCACAGCGGAAGCCCGGCTGACTGGCATCGGCGTCTACCAGCAGGGCGCGGACCTGGCCGCGCGAGAGCGCACGCAGCGTCGCCGTGACGCCATTGACTCCCCAGCCGGTTCCCAATCCTTCGAGCATCTCGTGCACCAGCGCCCGCTCCGACGCGCGCTCATACTCCTCGCGCACTGCCAGTGTGGTGTCGTGTACGGCCGAGAGCGTTACGTCTTTCGGGTTGAGCCGGGCACTGCCGATCAGTCGCTCGGTGAGATAGGTATGAAGAAACGGCTTCACCGCCCCGGCTTCGGGCCCGGGTCCGGCCAGCACGATGCCGTGGGCCGGCTGGCGGCGGTCGAGGGTAAACAACTCGCGGGCGATGGCCTCGTAGTGGCGTTGCTTCTCCTGGCGGATGCGGTTGTGGTAGGTGTGCTCGCCCCAACCGCCGGAGCCGTCCTGATCGCCGTGAAACCGCTTGCCGCGGGTGCTGTTGGACCGAAGTCCCGGCAGCTCCCGCGTGTTATAGGCGGTGACCTCGAAGAAGCGCGCGCTGGCCCGGTCCACCACGACCGTCAGCAGCCGGCCGAACTCGTCCTCGACGGAGGCCAGCTCCCGAACCAACGGACTCCCATCGATGGCGAGCCGGGAACGGTGGACCACCGGCAACGCCACCGCCTCGAACAGCTCGATTCCCTCGCAGGCGAAGACCGCAACTCCTTGAGTGGATGGCAGATTGCCCGGCGTCCTGAGAAACTGCTGGATCCGGTCCAGGTCCCGCAGCACCGGTTCAGATATGTCGCGGTTCAGGCCCAACCGAGGCAGTCCCAGCACCGCAGCCTTGACCCGGTTCTTCAGCTTGATCAGGTACTTTCCGCGGCTCCGGTCCCTCGGCTCCAGCTTCAGATAACAGCTGACGACCCGGTAGTGATCGGGCTGAATCCTGGTAAGCCGCTCCAACAGCTGTCCCGGACCCCGGCCGTCCAAGTCCAACCATGCGCCGTTTTCTGGGGAGAACCTGTTCAGCACACTTCCTCCCCGCCCTTCCCGTCCTTCCCGCCCCTTCGCTTTGCTCAGGGCAGGCTCTTCCCGTCTTTTAGAAAAAGACCGGCTCGCGATAACTCCCATAAATATCCTCGAGCACATGCCGGATCTCGTAGAGCGTGCAGTACGCTCGAGCGCAATCCAGCATGGCCGGTATGATGTTCCTGTCTTCGGCGGCGGCCTGGCCCAGCGCCTCGAGCCGCTGGGACACCAGGCTCATATCGCGGGTGGCACGGAGCCGGGCCATCCGCTCCCGTTGGGTCCGCTCGGCCTGGTCACCCACCTTCAGAATTTCCACCGGGGCCTCGGCCTCTTCCACGAAATCATTGACCCCGACGATCGTTCGCCTGCCCTGCTCCATCTCGGCCTGAAAGCGCATCGATGAGTGCGCAATCTGTCGCTGAAACCACCCCGATTCGATTGCTTTGACCACACCACCCTGAGCCTCGATCTCGGCGAACAGCCCTTCCGCCTCTCGCTCCAGCTGGTCGGTGAGCGTCTCGATATAGTACGACCCCCCTAAGGGGTCGGCGACGTGGGGCACTCCGGTTTCGTAGGCGATGATCTGCTGGGTGCGCAGCGCGATCCGCACCGATTCTTCGGTTGGCAGAGCCAGTGTTTCGTCCAGCGCATTGGTATGGAGCGACTGGGTGCCACCCAGCACGGCCGCGAGCGCCTGATAGGCAACCCGCACCACGTTGTTGTGCGGCTGCTGCGCGGTGAGGGTTACACCCGCGGTTTGACAGTGAAACCGCATCTTCCAGCTGCGCGGGTCCTTGGCCCCGTAGCGCTCACGCGTGTGTCGGGCCCAGATCCGGCGCGCCGCTCGAAGCTTGGCGATCTCCTCGAAGAAATCGTTGTGCACGTCCCAGAAGAAGGAGAGCCGAGGCGCAAAGCTGTCCACATCGAGCCCGCGGGCCACTCCGTGCTCCACGTAGCTGAATCCATTGGCCAGGGTGAACGCCAGCTCCTGCGTGGCGGTGGCACCGGCTTCCCTGATGTGGTAGCCCGAGATCGAGATGGTGTTCCACTTCGGGGTGTGCTCGGCGGCCCATTCGAACAGATCCACGATGATCTTGAGAGCCGGCTCCGCCGGAAAGATCCAGGCGTGCTGCGCCATGTACTCCTTTAGAATGTCGTTCTGAATGGTGCCCTGCAGCTCGGCGATAGGCACTCCCTGTCGCTCGGCCGCGGCGACATAGAAGCAGAACAGCATTGCCGCCGGACCATTGATCGTCATCGAAGTGGAGACCTGGTCCAGCGGAATGCCGTCGAACAGGGTCTCCATGTCCGCCAGGCTGGAAATAGCGACGCCGCACTTCCCTACCTCACCCTCGGAGCGAGGGTGGTCGGAGTCGTAGCCCATCAGCGTGGGGAAGTCGAACGCGACGGACAGCCCGGTCTGTCCCCGCTCCAGCAGGAACTTGTAGCGCTCGTTGGTGTCTTCGGCGGTGCCGAAGCCGGCGAACTGGCGCATGGTCCAGAGCCGGCCCCGGTACATGGTCGGATGGATGCCGCGGGTGTATGGGAAGCTTCCCGGCAGGCCGGTGGAGGGAATCACATCGGCGGGGAGATCGAGCGCGGTGTACAGCGGCTCGACATTGCGCCCCGAAACCGAGCTGAACTCGACGTCAGTGCGGACTGGAATTCCGGCGGCGCGAGCCCGCCATGCGGCCACTTCGGCGCGGAGCCGTTCCAGCTCCACCTCCTGCTCGGTAAGTCGCTTGATGGGTTTGCTGCGCCGTTCTTCCCGACGTGCCGTCATATCTTCTCTCCTTGCTTCAGCTCCTCGAGCACGTCTTGGGCCAGCTCATAGGGACTCACCTGCCCTTGCGCCACCTCGTCCAGCCTCTCGTTGATCAGCTGCTCCGCCCGGGTCTCCTCCCACACCCACTTCCGGGTGGCCCGGTCCACCACTTCGCGGGTCCGCTCCAGCAGTCTGCGCCGGCGCCTTTGCTCCAGCTCGCCGCTCTCCTCCAGCCACTGATGATGCCGATCCAGTGCGCCGAGCAGGTCGGTCAGCCCTTCGTCCTTCACCGCGCTGGTCAGCACCACCGGCTGCGTCCAAGTTTCGGATGAGCTAGAAGCGCTCCGCCCCTTCGCTTCGCTCAGGGTGACATTCCGCTGGTTATCAACTCGGGGTACCCGACTGCCCCGCTGCCCCGCTGCTACGCTGCTACGCTGCCCATGATGCGCCCGCACGTGCCGAAAGGCATTGCCCCGCCGAATCCCGAGCGTGACCTCGATTTCCTGTCGCAGCTTATCTGCTCCAGTCCGATCTGCCTTATTCACCACGAAAATGTCCGCGATCTCCATCACGCCGGACTTGAGTGTCTGGATGCCGTCGCCAGACTCGGGCACCAACACCAGCACGGTAGAGTCGGCCATCCGTCCCACGTCCAGCTCCGACTGGCCCACCCCCACGGTCTCGACCAGGATGCGGTCGAAGCCGGCCGCATCGAGCAGGTCGCAGACCTCGCGCGTGGTCGTCGCGAGCCCACCGAGGGAGCCGCGGCTGGCCATCGAGCGGATGTAGACCCCCTTATCGAGCGCGATGGACTCCATGCGAATCCGGTCACCCAGTAGGGCGCCACCGGTGAATGGACTGGTCGGATCGACCGCTACGACCGCCACCTTGAGCCCAGCCGAGCGATACTGCGCCACCAGCCGTTCCACCAGAGTGGATTTCCCGGCGCCAGGCGGACCGGTGACGCCGATGCGACGAGCCCGGCCGAGCGATCGGTGAACCTCACCGAGGAGACGCTCGAAGCCGGGCCTTGTGTTCTCGACCACCGAGATCGCCCGAGCCAGTGCGGCAGTCTTGCCCGCCACCAGCTCGGCGATAAGAAGGTCGAGATCCATGCTGAAAGGTCGCCACAGTCACGGGGTCAGGCAAGCTGTCGGAATGCTGCAAGATTTTACAGCCGAGCCTCTGCGACGGAGTAAATTCGACGGCATGACTGAAAGATTGCCACAGGAAAAGGAGACGAGCTTGGTGCTCCTGGAGCAGCTCGACTACTATCGGGCCCGCGCGACTGAGTACGACCAGTGGTGGCTCAGGCAAGGACGTTACGACCGCGGCCCTGCCCTGAAGGCGCAGTGGTTTGCCGAAGCTTCGGTGGTGCAGACGGCGCTGGTCGCGTTTCGGCCCGAGGGGCGCATCCTGGAGCTGGCCTGCGGCACCGGGATCTGGACCGAGCAGCTGCTGCCCTTTGCCACTGAGCTGACCGCCGTTGACGGATCTCGAGAGATGCTGGCGATCAATGCCGCGCGACTCGGCTCACCCGTGGTGCGATACATCGAGGCCGATCTGTTCCGTTGGCGGCCAGCGGCGGAAGAGCGGTACGATACCATCTTCTTTGGCTTCTGGCTCTCCCACTTGCCCCCGGAGCGGTTCGCCCAGTTCTGGAACGTGGTCGCCTCCTGGCTGGCGCCTCGAGGCCGGGTCTTCTTCGTGGACTCGCGCTACCAGGAGACCTCGACGGCGGTGGACCACATCCTGCCCGAGCGCTCCGCAACTGTGCTGCAGCGCCGGCTCAACGACGGGCGGGAATTCCGGGTGTATAAAATCTTTTACGAGCGAGATGAGCTTACCCGGCACCTCACCGAATTGGGGTGGAGCTTCGAGATCGAGGAGACCACGAACTATTTCATGTACGGCATGGGATACCGGATGGGCCGAGAACCCGACAATGCCTGAGCCACTGCCCGATCCAAGAGTGTATTTCGCGGCCGAACGAACCATGCTGGCCTGGCTTCGCACCGGGATCGGCATCATGGCCTTCGGCTTCGTGGTGGCGCGTTTCGGATTGTTTCTCCGATTGCTGCAGGTACAGGGTGGAGCGTCGGGTCACGGCATCTCGCCCTATCTGGGGGCCGGCTTGGTGGGAATCGGCGTTGTGACTACGGCAGCCGGCGCACTGCAGTATCGTCGCTTCTGTGCCAGCCTGCCTCGAGATGCCAAGCCAAGCACCGCCAGTCCCGGCTTTCTCCTGAGCGTGAGCTGGGCTCTGGTGCTGGTCGGGGTGGTCCTGGGACTGGTGTTGATCCTGTGACCGTCAGCGGCGGCTTCCGCAGTTTCGTGCTGGAGCAGCTCGGGCGGGTGGTGCGCGATGTCCGGGGCCGGAGCATGTTCGGTGGAGTGGGGATCTACAGCGGCGATGTGTTCTTCGCGCTGATCGCCGATGACACACTCTACTTCAAAGTGGACGACAGCACTCGCCCGGACTTCGAGAGTCGGAATATGGACCCGTTCAGGCCGTATGGTCCGGATGGTGAGGTCATGCAGTACTACTGCGTGCCGGCGGAGGTCCTGGAAGACGCCGAAGCACTGGCCGACTGGGCTGAGCGCGCTATTGCCGTCGCCCGCCGGGCCAGGAAAAGACCCCCTCGCCGTTGATCTAAACCAACCCTTGGAGTGTGCATGCGTCTCACGATTGCTCTCCTGTTCGGGCTGGCACTTTCAGGTCCGCTCACGGCCCAGGTTGGCGAGCAGCCCGATACAAGCATCGATGCTGCGACTCGCAATCGGGTTGTCGAAGCGGTCTTGCAACGGCTCTATGAAGGGTACGTCTTCCCCGACAAGGCGGCGGAGATGGCGCAGGCGGTACGGGCGCAGGTGAAGCGCGGCGCCTACAGTCGTATCGTGAGCGCTCGCGGCTTCGCCGATACGCTCACCCGCGACCTCCGGGCCGTGAGCCATGACCTGCATCTCGAGGTTGTCTACCAGCGCGAAGTGCGCGACGAGGTGCCTGACGCCGAGCCCTCGCCCCAGGAGCGCCGGGAGCGGCGCGCCTTTGGCCGTCGAGTCAACTTTGGCCTGGAGCGAGTCGAACGGATGAGCGGCAACGTTGGCTATCTGGAGATTCGCAGCTTCGGTTTCGACGCGGCGGATGTCGACTCGACCCTCACCGCCGCCATGAACTTCCTGGCTCACACCGACGCACTGATCGTAGACGTGCGCCGGAATGGCGGCGGTGAGCCGTCCATGGTGGCCGCGGTCTGCAGTTATCTCCTGCCGGCCAACACCCTGATCAACAAGTTTTACTGGCGGCCACAGCGCCGCTGGGATGAGTTCCGGACCGGCCCAGTCCGGGGGCGACACTATGGCCTGACCCGCCCCGTGTACGTGCTCACCAGCAACCAGACCTTTTCCGGGGCCGAAGAATTTGCCTACGACGTGCAGACCCAGAAGCGCGGCCAGGTGGTGGGTGACACCACGGGAGGTGGCGCCCACCCGGGCGGGCTCCGGCGCGTCACCGATCATTTCGGAGTCTGGATCCCCTCCGGACGAGCGGTGAATCCCATCACCGGCACCAACTGGGAGGGAACTGGTGTTCGCCCGGACATACCCGTGCCGGCCGATGCCGCGCTTCGGACCGCGCATCTGCGCGCGCTGGAGGACCTCATCCGGAACGAATCGGATGAGAACCGAAAAACGGCACTACAGCAGATCAGCGATCAGGTACGGGACTCGTCCCGCGGACCCTAAGCCAAACTTGTGCTCGAGCCGTCGTCGATTACCCTGAGGCATGGCTCAAGCTACGCGAATCGTCGTGCTTGGCGGCGGGTTCGGAGGAGTGGGCGCCGTCCGCCATCTCGAGCGGCTCTGCCGCGGCCGGCTGCCGGTGGACATCACTCTGGTAAGCCGAAACAACTTCTTCGTGCTCACTCCGCTCCTGTTCGAGGCGTGTTCGGGACGGCTGGAGCTGAGGCACTGCGCCCAACCCATCCGGCCCGCCTTGAAACGCGCTCGATTCCTGGAGGCGAGAGTCGAGGGCGTGGATGTCGAGCGGCGGCAGATCCGGGCAGTAGCCGGCGATGGGACGGTCTACGATTTGCCCTACGATCACCTCGTGGTTGCGCTTGGCGCCGACACCAACGAGGCCCTGATACCCGGCTCCGCCACCTCGCTCACCTTTAAGACCATGTCCGATGCGCTCCTGCTGCGGAACCATCTCATCGAGCAGCTCGAGCGCGCCGACGCCACCGCGGATCCAGCGATCCGGCGACGGTGTCTCACCGTGATCATCATCGGAGGCGGTCTGGTGGGCATGGAGCTCCTGGGCGAGCTCACCGCCTTTGCCGACGACGTGCTCCGCTACTATCCCCGGATCCCCCGGAACGAGCTTCGGTTTCATCTCTTCGAGGCGGGGCCGCGCACCTTGCCGGAGATCGATCCCAAGCTCGCGGAGGTGGCCTCACGGGTGCTGATCAAGCGCGGCGCCGACATTCGCGTGTCGGCCCCGGTGCGCTCGATCGAGCCGGGACGGGTCCATCTTCCCGATCAGACATTCGAGGCCGCGACAGTCGTGCTCGCGGCCGGTATCGTGCCCAGTGCCGCGACTTCGGCGATCCCGGTGGAGCACGATCACCGAGGAAGAATCGTGGTCGACGCCGAGATGCGGAGCCGCAGTCACCCTCAGGTGTGGGCGCTGGGTGACTGCGCTGCGATCCCCGATCCTCAGGGCCGGCCCTATCCTGCATTGGCGCAGCACGCCGTCCGGGAGGCTCGACGCCTGGCGGAGAACGTGGCTGCGGTGCTCCAGGGCAAGACTCCGAAGCCGTTCGTCTTTCGATCCTTGGGGACGATGGCGTCGCTGGGGCATTCCCGGGCGGTGGCCCAGGTGTTTGGCATGCGGCTGAGGGGGTTCCCGGCCTGGTGGCTCCGGCGAACGTACTACCTGATGCAGATGCCCCGTTGGGATCGCCGGTTTCGCATCGTGCTCGACTGGACGGTGGCCCTCTTCTTTCGCCCCGACATCACCAAGGTGGACATCACCAGCGAGCGGCC
>DATFQK010000426.1:0-6185 GCA_035264345.1 Gemmatimonadales bacterium
CTCCACACCGTCGCGCTCGGCCAGGGCCCGCACGAGCTCGGTCAGGTTGGCCATGGTCAACTCCAGGGTGGAAAATTGTCCGGAACGTAGGAGTCGCCTCCGGTGAAGTCAAGAAAAAAATGTTGATTCCTTTTCGCGTGATGCTTAACCTTCCGGCTCGATGAGATCACTTTTTGGAAAAGCCATTCTGCTGCTGGCCGTGACCGCCTGCAGCGACGACAATGGTCTTCCCGATCCCACCATCACCAACGTGGAGCGGACCGAGACGTTGTACGCGCTGGAGGAGACCGCGGTCGGCACCGCCAGCGCCTACGCGCTCGAGGGGAGCCGCCAGGTCCGCACCGATGTCTCCATTGATTTCGATTTTGCGTTCAATCTCGAACCGGGCGGCCAACATGTGTTCCTTCCTCGGGCGGTGCTCGGGATCGACAGCCTGGCCAGCGTAAAGCCGGGACTTCTGGCCAGCACGGAGAGCTTCGAGGGGATCACGACCGCCCCGAGCAATGGATACCTCACCGATCAAGTCATCCCGATAGCCGTGGGCGAGCGTTATCTGGTGCGGGGTCGCGTCACCTGCGTGTCGGTGGGATTACCGAAATACGCCAAGCTCGAAGTCGTCTCCTTCGACGACATGGCCAGAACCGTCACCTTTCGCGTTATCACCGACGACAACTGCGGTTTTAAGGGCCTCCAGCCCGGCCTCCCCGCCAACTAGTCGTGATTGACATCAAGCGTCTCCGCCAGGATCCCGAGGGCACTCGGGCCCGCCTGCTGCGGCGGGGAGATGAGTCGCTCGGCCCGCTGCTGGATGAGATGCTGCAGCTGGACCGGCGGCGGCGGGAGCTGCTGACCCGGGTGGAATCCCTGAAGGCGGAGCGGAACGCGGCCAGCGATGAAGTTGCCCGGCGAAAGCGGGCCGGGGAATCGGCCGAGGAGCTCATGCAACGGCTCAAGGCGTCGGGTGACGAGGTGCGGGCGCTCGACGTCGAGCTGCGAGAGCTCGAATCGGTCCTCGACGAGCGGCTTCTCTCCCTGCCCAATCTGCCGCTGGACGAGGTGCCGGATGGCGATGCTTCGGCCAACCGGGTACTCCGCGTCTGGGGCGACCCTCCCGTGTTCGACTTCACTCCGCGGCCTCACTGGGAGCTGGGGACGTTGCTCGGCATCCTGGATCTTCCCGCCGGCGTGAAGATCACCGGATCGGGCTTTCCGCTCTACAGCGGGGCGGGGGCCCGTCTGATTCGCGCCCTCGCCAACTTCATGCTCGATCTGCATACTCGAGAGCATGACTACCGGGAAGTGGCCCCGCCATATCTGGTCAACCGCGCTACGCTGACGGGCACGGGCCAGCTTCCCAAATTTGCCGAGGAGGTCTACGCGTCGCCGGCCGACGACCTGTTCCTGATTCCTACGGCGGAGGTGCCGGTCACCAACATCCACCGGGAGGAAATTCTCGAACTGAAGGATCTGCCCGCCGCGTATGTGGCTTTCACGCCTTGTTTTCGCCGGGAGGCCTTCTCCCATGGGAAGGACACCCGCGGTCTCATCCGGGTCCATCAATTCGATAAGGTCGAGCTGGTGCGCATCGTGCAGCCGCAAGACTCACCCGCCGAGCACGAGCGGATCACTGGGCACGCTGAAGCCGTGCTGCGCCAGCTGGGTTTGCCCTACCGGGTCATCGAGCTCGCCGCGGGGGACACCGGGTTCGCCAGTGCCCGGACCTGCGACATTGAGGTCTGGGCCGCAGGAGTGGGGACCTGGCTCGAGGTGTCGAGCTCGAGCACCTTCACCGATTTTCAGGCCCGGCGCGCGAACATCCGCTACCGGCCGGCTCCCAAGGCCAAGCCCGAACTGGTGCATACCTTGAATGCCTCGGGCGTAGCGTTTCCCCGCACCATCATCGCCCTTCTGGAGAACAACCAGGCGGCTGACGGGTCAGTCAGGGTACCGGAGGCGCTGGTGCCCTATATGGGTGTCGATCGCCTGACTCCCGGTGCGTAGCGACCGGCTGCAGCGGCTGGCCCCCACCATGGTGGCGGCGCTGGTAGCACTGCTCGCCGCGCTGAGTCTGGGCACCGGAATTCTGATTTTCCGGCACTTTCAAGCCGATGCCACCGCCACGAGCCGGCTCTACTCCGGTGTATTCGGCGGGTTGAACGATCCCCGGGCGGGGGCCGAAGCCGAAGCATTACTCCGTCTGGGAGAACAGGTGCGATCGCTCGGCCTCCCCTTGGTGGTAACCGATCGGACGGGACGGGTCACAGCGGCGGCGAATCTGCCATTCGAGGCGCCGCTGGATGATCCGCGGGTCAAAGGCTACGCCGCCCGGCTCGACCGGCAGAACCCGCCCATCAGCGATGCGGCCATCGGCACGGTGCACTACGGGCCGCTTCCGGCCCAGCGCAATCTGATTGCGCTGGCGGTGCTGCAGGGACTCACCATCGCGGTCATGGTGGCGGTGGCAGTGTTTGCCTACCGGAGCGCCATGTCGGCCCAGCGCGACCGGCTCTGGGTGGCGATGGCGCGGGAAGCCGCCCATCAGATGGGCACTCCGCTCACCAGTTTGCAGGGGTGGATCGAGCGGGTTCGTTCCCACGCCACGCCGCCGCCCGGACTGGCCGACCACCTTTCGGCCGATGCCGAACGCCTGGATCGCGTCGCGCAACGGTTCGAGCGGATCGGAAACCCGGCCAAGCGCGAGCCTATCGGGCTGGGAGCTCTGGCCGACCGGGTCGCTGGATATTTCCGCCCCCGGCTGCCGCGACATGCCAATATGATCGAGCTCCGGGTGGAGGCCGCTGGAGCAGGCCCCACGGTTCTGGGCGATCCGGTGCTGTTGGAATGGGCGCTGGAATCATTGGTGAAGAACGCAATTGATGCGCTGCAAGGCCGGCCCGGTACGATTATCCTGCGGGTCGGAGCCGAGGATCATATGGGAATCATTCGCGTCATCGATGATGGCCCCGGCGTGGCCAAGGAGCTGCGCCGGATGCTGTTCGAGCCCGGCATTACCACCAAGCGGGGAGGCTGGGGAATAGGGCTGGCGCTCTCGCGGCGTGTGGTGGAAGACGCCCACCAGGGCGTGTTGCTGCTGGAGCCGGTGGAGCGAGGAGCCTGTTTTTCGATTCGGGTGCCGCTGGCGGGACGGGAGACGTGATCGACGCTTCGACTACGGGACTCGAGCCCGCGCTGAACCCTGCCCAGCGGGAAGCAGTAGAACACGTCGAGGGGCCACTGCTGGTCCTGGCCGGCGCGGGCTCCGGCAAGACGCGAGTCCTGACCATGCGCATCGCCGCCCTGATCGATCGGCACGGCGTGCCTCCCGACCGGATCTTTGCGGTGACGTTCACCAACAAAGCCGCCGGAGAAATGAAGCATCGGATCGGGCGCTTGTTGAACCGCGACCCTTCCGGTCTGTGGATCGGCACCTTTCACTCGCTCTCCGCCCGGATTCTGCGGCGGGAGGCGGAGCTGCTGGGCTTTACCCGCCAATTCACCATCTACGATGAGGATGACCGGCTGAGTCTGATCCGCCGGCTGATGGACCAGCAGGGGCACTCGACCAAACTGTTCCCGCCCCGGGCGGTGCAGTCTGTCATTTCCGCGGCCAAGAACCGCATGATAGCACCGGCCGATCTGGCTAACGGAGCAAGCTTCGATCGGCTGGCTCAGGTGTCGGCTGAGGTGTACGGGGCGCTGGGCCCGGCACTGAAGGCGGCAAATGCCATGGACTTCGATGACCTGTTGCTCCATCCACTGAGGCTCTTCCGCGAGCACCCCGACCGCCTCCGGGCGTATCAAAACCGGTTTCGCTTCCTGCTGGTAGACGAATTCCAGGACACCAATCGAGCGCAGTACGAGCTCATCCGCCTGATCGGTTCGCACGGCAACGTCTGCGCGGTAGGCGATGACGATCAGTCCATCTATGGCTGGCGAGGCGCCGACGTCCGGAACATGCAGGATTTTCTCAAGGACTTCCCCGGAGCCAGATTGATCCGCTTGGAGGAGAACTACCGTTCAACCCAGATCGTGCTGGATGCGGCGAACGGAGTCATTGCGGAGAACAGCGGGCGAATCGGGAAGACGCTGACCACCCGACGCCGTGGTGGTGAGACGGTAACGCTGGTTGCAGCCGCAGACGAGCGGGACGAGGCCGAGTGGGTGGTTCGCGAACTGCAGAAACGAAGTGCCGCCTCGGATTGGTCGTATAATGAAATGGCCGTGCTCTACCGCACCAATTCGCAATCGCGCGCGCTGGAAGAAGCCTTTCGCCGGGCCGGAGTGCCCTACCGTTTGATCGGCGCCATCAGCTTTTACGAGCGGCGGGAAGTGAAAGATTTGCTGGCGTACCTTCGCCTGATCGCCAACCCCGCGGACAACGAAGCGTTTCTTCGAGCCGTCGGCGTCCCCCGCCGAGGCCTGGGAGAAACCAGTCTGGCCACGCTGGACCGGTATGCCACTCAGTGGGGCAAGCCGCTGCTGGATACTGCTCGCATTGCCGATCGCATTCCGGAGTTGCGGCCCAGTATCCGGGAAGCATTCCGGGCCTTTGCCGCGCTGATCGATGGAGCGGCGCACATGCAGCACCTTCCGCCCGCCGATTTGCTGGAGCATATCATCCGGATCATCAATTACGAGAACGTGCTCCTGGCTGAAGGACCGGAAGGCGCCGACCGGTGGGAAAATGTCCGCGAGCTGGTGGCCAGCGCCGCCAACTGGTCCGAGGAGGTTCCACCGGAGGATGACGAGTCAGGAACCCCGCTCGAGCGGTTCCTGGCGGAAGCCGCGCTGCTCTCATCGGCAGACACGGTGGTGGGCCAGGAGGAGGGGGTGACCCTCATGACGCTGCACACCGCCAAAGGCCTCGAGTGGCCGCTGGTGGTGATGAGCGGAATGGAGCACGGACTGTTTCCACTGGCCCGAGCGGAGGAACAACCCAGTGGGCTGGAGGAGGAGCGCAGGCTCTGCTACGTGGGACTCACCCGGGCCAAGGACAAGCTCTACCTGACCTGGGCCCGAGCCCGGCGGCGCGGCGGCGAGCTCCGCCCCGGAATAGCATCCCGTTTTTTGAAGGCCATACCCCCAGGCATCGTGGAAGAACGGCGGACTACATCGCTGTGGGCGCCGGACTGGTCGGTGGGGCAGCGGGGCAGCGGGGCAGCGGGGCAGTGGAATCGCGCTGGGAGGCGTGCTTCAGGTGACTTTGACGGCTTGGCTGCCCACTCCGCCCATCCACCCGCAAGCGGGTACCCGCCCCGCCGGCCCGCTGAAGAAGAGGCCTCGCAGGACACGCCGCGTTACGTGAAAGGCGAACGGGTCCGGCACCGGCGCTTCGGGAGCGGCACCATTCAGGGACTCATCGGCACAGGGCGCGATCTCAAGGTTTCGGTTGCATTCGATGACCAGGAAGTTGGCGTGAAGCAGCTGCTGGTGGCCTATGCCGGGTTGGAACGGGACTGGGAGAGTGCATGACTATCCGCCGAGATGAGGTGCTGCATGTCGCCAAGCTGGCAGAGCTGGCGCTGCCGGAGCCGGAGATTGAGCGCTTGGTAGAACAGCTGAACCGGATCGTCGACTATGTCGCGCAACTCGACGAGGTGCCGGCTGATCGGATGGTCGAGCCATTCCTGCCGGGCCCTTCCGCGCTCACACTCCGGGAGGACGTCGAAGGCGCAGTGCCCCTGGCGCGCGGGCCGGCGGAGCTGGCCCCCGAGTTCAAGGATGGCTTCTTCCTGGTGCCCCGGCACGGTGCTATGGAGGATGCATGATGAAGAGCGCGACGGGGCAGCGGGGCGGGTACCCGCTTGCGGGTGGACGGGCGGCGCTGGCGGCCAGAGAGACTGGCAAGCGGCTGGCCGCAGCCCAGTCACTCAATGCAACCCTGGACTGGTCGCAGGAGCTGCTCGATGCCGAGGCGGCCCGGGTGGACACGATGCCGGAGCGGGGTTCCCTGGCTGGAATGCCGATCGCGCTCAAGGACAACATCGTCACGGTGGAGCAGCCGAGCACCTGCGCCTCGCGAATCCTGGAGGGCTACCGGTCTCCCTTCAACGCCACCGCGGTCGAGCGTCTGCGCACCGCGGGCGCGCTGCTCGGGATCAAGAGCAATATGGATGAGTTCGCCATGGGCTCATCCACCGAGCACTCGGCGTTTGGCCGGGTAAAGCATCCGCTGGACCCCACTC
>DATFQK010000427.1:0-2503 GCA_035264345.1 Gemmatimonadales bacterium
GCCGAGCTGCGGGAGCACATCGCGGAGTACCCGCTGCGGCAGCGGGCCCGGCCGGGGATCACCGGACTGGCTCAGATCAATCATCACTACGACCGCTCGCTGGAAGATGTGCGGACCAAGGTGCATTACGACCTGGAGTACCTCCGGCGCCAGTCGGTGGCCGAAGACTTCCGGATCATGCTGAAGACCCTCCCGGTTATGCTCCGCCGCCGCGGCGGCTGGTAAATCCGGCCTCCCGGCCAATCCCTTCAACTGTTAGAGTTCCCCGGCTATTGAGCCCGGCCGAACCCCCTAGGTCCGGGCTGCCGACGTCTACCTGAGGCGGTGATGGAGCTGGCGGAATCACACACTGTGGAGCGAAGCACCAGCCGGAGCACGACCCTGCTGCTCGGCGGGCTGGTGCTGTTCGGGTTCCTGCTGCGCTTCTGGCGTCTGGCGAACTGGAGCTTCGAGAGCGATGAGGTCTTCATGCTCCGCGACTCGCTCCATCCGACGCTCAGGAATCCGAGGCCGCTACTCTACTTCCTGAACCATTACGTGGTCGCGCCATTCGTCCCCCTGAACGAGTTCGGGCTCAGGCTCCTGCCCGCATTGTTCGGGGTGTTGGCCATCCCGGCGTTCTATGCGGTGAGCCGCCGTCTGGTGGGCACCCGATCGGCGCTGTTCGCCACCTTCCTGCTGACCGTCAGTCCCCTGCTGGTGATCTTCTCCCAGTTCGCCCGGTACTGGTCTCTCGTCTTCCTGCTCTGCGCAGTCTATCCCTATGCGCTTTACCTCGGGGTAAAGGAGCGCGATCGGGGGATGCTGATCCTGGGCCTGGTGACCCTCGTGCTGGCCTGTCTGGCCCATCCCGCATCGGTGCTGTTGATTGGCGGGCCGGGCATCTGGCTCATGTTGACCTATTTGCGCCCCAGGTATCTCCGGAGAGCGTGGGATCAGAAGGCCGTGCGTTGGGGGATCATTGCCGGCCTGGTCGTGGCCATTGTCATCGCGGTGCGCTTCGTTCCCATCCTGCTGCGTTGGGTGGCGGTGCACGATACCATGGGACCCTTCGGGCAGTATCTACTGGGCCCCAAGCTGGCCCCCGGCCTCAAGCAGCTCAAATACCTGCTGGCGTACGCCGAGGGCCTGACTCTGCCGGTTGCCGCGACTGGAGCGGTGGGAGTGTACATCCTGGCGAAGAGAGGCAACCGGACGCTGGCCATCTACCTCGCCAGCGTGGCGCTCTTTCCCATAATTTTTCTGACACTGGTGTCGCTCCGGACCCCGGTGTCCACCTATTATCTGCTCCCCACCACTCCGGTGTTCTTCATCGGCGCTGGAGTTTTTCTGAGCCGAATGTTCGAGGTGGACTGGGGACTCCGGGCCCGGTGGCTGATGCCGGCAACGGTTCTGCTGCTGATCCTCGACGCGGGCACGCCGACACTGATCTCCCAATACCGCAACGGCCGGCGCTACGACTTCCGGGCCGCAGCACGCTGGCTGGAGCAGCGGCTCACGCCCAGCGATGTGGTCTTCTCCGACCAGCCGGTGGCGATGGGCTACTATTTGCCCAAGAGGGATGTGCAGCAACTCAAGTTCAACACCGAGCTGCTCAAGGATTCGCTGCAGGCGATCCACCGGGATGGCCAGCAGGGGACGCTGTGGATCATCGCTCCGGCGCCGGCCCACGCGTTTCGTACCAACCTGAAGCAGGGCGGTCTGGCCGCGTGGATGTACGGCAACTGTCAGCTGCGGAATTCGGTGGGAGCCGGACGGCTCGATTTCCGGCAACAATACCTGCAGATCTACCAGTGCCCGCCCGAGACTCCTCATTCGGCGCAAACGCCGTCGAGCGGCCGCGTTGAACGCTCAGCGCGATAGCGTAGGGGCAAGGTTCAGTCCCTTCCGGGCCGACACCTGACGGTAGAGATCCTCCCAGCGCTCGACCACCCGGCCCAATCCGTAGTGCACCCGGACGTGCTCTCGCCCGCGTTCGCCCATGGCTCGGCGCTCCTCCGGCGCCTGCTGCATCAGCCGCAGCATAGCCTGTCCCAGAGCGTCGTGGTCTCGGGGCGGAACCAGATATCCGCTCTCGCCGTCGCGCACTACCTCGTGGTTTCCTCCCACCCGGGTGGTCACGATCGGGAGACCGGCGGCGGCCGCCTCCAGCAGCGCGATCGGCATCCCCTCCCACGCGGAGGACATGACGTAGCCGTCGGCAGAGGCCATGACCTCCGGCACGTCGGAACGGACGCCGAGGAAACGGACCCGATCGCCCAGGCCCAGCGACTGGGCGAGCGACTGGGTCTCCACCTGGAGGGAGCCGTGCCCCACCAGGAGCAGCACCGCGCTCGACTCGCGCTGGCGCACCTGGGCAAAGGCGCGGAGCATGTTGGGATAGTCCTTGGCGAGCTCGAAGCGGCCGACGGCCAGCCAGACGAATTCGCGATCCTGGACGCCGATCGAGGATCGCAGCGCCACACGGGTTCCCGGCGCCACCTGCCGGAACCGCTCGGTGTCA
>DATFQK010000428.1:0-4422 GCA_035264345.1 Gemmatimonadales bacterium
TGTCACCGCGATCATCAGCGCGTAGGCGGCTATGATGAGCGCGCTGATCAGGCGCGAGGGAGCTCCGTAGCGGTTCTCCAGCATCTCGGCTACGGTGTAGACCCCCAGGCGCGAGAGCCGGGTGGACATGAGGACGCCCAACGCTATGACGCCCATGCCGATCCAGAACACCAGCCACATCCCCGAGATGCCGTTCTCGTAGCCCAAAGCCACGCCGCCGATGGTCGAGGCGCCGCCGAGCACGACGGCGCTCAGGCAGCCGATGTACATGAACGGGCCCAACCTCCGCCCGGCGACGAGATAGTCGTCGGCGCTGCGGGCCCTCCTCAGGCCCCAGTAGCCGGCGCCGATCATCACCGCGAAGTAGATCAGCATGATTAGGTAGTCGAGCACGTTCATCTCTTGCTCCCTCTATCTGCGTTCACAACTCTTGCGGGAAACCGTCATGGCTTCGTATAGGTAGTCGGGCGTCCTCCCCTCTTCAGGAGCGCGATCAGGCTCAAGAACTCGTGCGCCACGTTGGCGGCCAACAGGGCGGTGATCTGGCCGGGGCCGTCGTATTGCGGATAGACTTCCACCACATCACAACCCACGATGTTAAGCCCTGCTAAGCCCCGCACGAACTCCTGCGCCTCGCGGCTGGTGAAGCCCCCGATCTCTGGGGTCCCAGTCCCCGGCGCGAACGCCGGGTCCACGAAGTCCACGTCAAAAGAGACGTAGACTTTGGCATCGCCCACCCGCTCGCTGATACGGGCTATGGTCTCGTCTATGCCCAGCTCGCGAACGCCGTTGGTGGCGATTAGCTCGAAGCCCAGCTCCAGAGAAGCATCCCAATCGCCTGCGTCGTAGAGCGGGCCGCGCATCCCGACCTGGATGGAGCGCGCCGGATCTAGCAGTCCCTCCTCGACCGCCCGCCTGAAGACGGTGCCGTGGTTGTACTTCTTGCCGAAGTATGAATCCCAGGTGTCGGCGTGCGAGTCGAACTGCACGAGGGCGAGAGGTCCGTGGACGGCCGCCGCGGCCCTGAGCTCCGGAAGCGCTATGGAGTGGTCTCCGCCGAGCACAATGGGGACGACGCCGGCGCGGTGTATGGGCTCCAGTCCTTCCCTTATCCGCTCGTAGCTCTCTTCGATGAAGCCGGGGACCACGGGCACGTCGCCGTAGTCTATGACCGAGAGATGCTCGAATATGATGATATCCTGGGAAGGGTTGTAGGGCCTCAAGAGGTGCGAAGCGCTCCTTATGCCCTCCGGGCCGAAGCGGGCGCCGACCCGGAAGGATGCGCCGGTGTCGAACGGCGCCCCGACTATAGCCACGTCGGCGTTCTCCAGATCCTCCGTGTTCGGCAACCGCATAAAGGTGCGCACTCCCGAGAAGCGCGGGGTTACGAACGAGTCTGCTGGTTCGTAACGGATCAACGGCATCATCTCCTTTCTAACGCTTGCGCCCGTTCGACACCGCACGGGCTTCTACTCCGACCCCGAATCTCTCTGGCGCCTTCACCCCATTCGCTACCACGCGAGCGCTGCCTCCTCATCGATCTCGATCAGGGTTGGTCCCGCCGCCTGCCGGGCCTGGCGCAGCAGCTGCCGTAACTGCCCCAGGGTCTCGGCCCGTTCGGCGCGGCAGCCGAAACCGCGGGCGATGGTGAGGAAATCGGGCGTGTAAATGTCCACCCCGATCTGGGGGATGCTGCGCTCGGCCATGTAGCGTTTGATCTCTCCATAACCGCGATTGTTCCACAGCAGGATCGGGAGCGGCAGCGCCAGCTCCACCGCGGTCGCGAGTTCGCCCATCGTGAATTGCAGCCCGCCGTCACCGATCAAGGCCACCACCGGCCGCTCGGACCGGGCCAGCTTGGCACCCAGTGCGGCCGGCAGCGCATAACCCAGGGTGCCGTAGCCGGTGCTGGAATTGAAGTACGACCGCGGCTGCTCGGGTTCGTAGAATAGATTGGCGCTGTAGACCGGTTGGGTGGAATCGCCCACCACGATCACACCCGGCAGTGCCTGCTGCACCGCCGCCATGAAGCGTTGATGCAGGCGTTGTCGCTTATCCAGGAGGCCTTGCAACTGCTCGCGCAGCGCTTGCGCCCGCGCCGTTGCCTGATCGACATCGTAATCTTCTAACTCTCGTTCCAGTGCTTGCAGGGCAAAGCCTGCGTCGCTGGCGATGGCGACTTCGGGCAGCGCGTTGCGGGTGAGCTGCCCGGGGTCGACGTCGATGCGGATCAGCCGCGCGCCAAGGGTGAGCCGGCCGTCGAACAGCAGCGTATCGGTCTCGCCAAGCTCGGTGCCGACCGCCAGAACGACATCGGCGGCAGCCAGCTCTTCCAGCACCGGAGGCTGCGGCAGGGTGCTGCCCAGACACAGTGGATGCTCGGGCGGCAGTATGCCCTTGCCGTTGATGGTGGTTACGGTCAACGCTCCGAGCCGCTCGACCAGAGCGCGCGCCTGGGGAGCCGCGTCCTGCGCCCCACCACCCAGCACCACGAGCGGGCGCCGGGCTCCGCGCAACAGCTCGGCGGCCGCGGCGATCATACCCGGGTCGGGCCCCGGCCGGGCGCCGGGCGGCGCTATCTGCCTCCGTACGTGATCGGCGGGCGTAGTGATGACATCCAGCGGCAGTTCGATGTGCACCGGCCGCGGCCGGGCGCTGTGGAACACCGCAAAGGCGCGCGCCAGCACCTCGGGCAACTCGTTCGGCCGCAGCAGGGTATGGCTGAACGCGGTCAGACCAGCCATCAGGTTGCGCTGTGAGGGCAGCTCGTGCAGCCGTCCCTCCCCTAGCCCCAGTTCATGGCTGTTGTTGACGCTGGAGATCACCAGCATCGGCACCGAGTCGGCGTAAGCCTGACCCAGGGCGGTAGCGATATTGGTCAGACCCGGCCCGGTGATGATGAAGCAGGCCGCCGGCCTGCCGCAGGCCCTGGCGTAACCATCGGCCATGAAGCCTGCGCCCTGCTCGTGGCGCGGTGTGATGTGGCGTATGCGAGTATCGGGTAGGCCGCGGTAGAGCTCAACGGTGTGCACGCCGGGGATGCCGAACACGGTGTCGATTCCATAGGCTTCCAGCAGCCCGACTAACACTTCTCCGCAGGTCGTCATTGTGCTCGTCCCTACCTTCAGTGCCTGCCAGGTCGGCGGGGCGTGAGCGCGGCTGCCCCGGTTAACCCACGCCCTATATCCGACCCTCGCTCACGCCAAGCCCTCCGCGTCGGATCACACCTCGAGGTTGGACATGACGTGCTTGATGCGGGTGTAGTCCTCGAGGCCATACATGGAGAGGTCCTTGCCGTGGCCGGAGTGCTTGAAGCCGCCGTGGGGCATCTCGGCGACGAGGGGGATGTGGGTGTTGATCCAGACGCACCCGAAATCCAACCTCCGGCTGACCCGCATCGCCCGTCCGTGATCCTTCGTGAACACGCTGGAGGCGAGGCCGTACTTGACGCCGTTGGCCCACCTTACCGCCTCGTCCTCATCGGAGAAAGATTGGACGGTGACGACGGGACCGAAGATCTCCGTCTGCGAAGCCTCGTCGTCCTGCCTGAGGCCGGAGACCACGGTGGGGGAGTAGAAGAAGCCTCTCTCGCCGAACCGCTCGCCGCCGACGGTTACCTCGGCGTGGTCGGGGAGCCTGTCGACCATGCCGGAGACGTGCTCCAGCTGATTGGCATTGTTGAGCGGGCCGTAGTCCACCTCGTCGTCAGGGTGACCCGTCGTCGTGTTCCTGGCCTGGTCGCTGATCGCGGCGACGAAATCGTCGTGGATGCCAGGCGCTGCGAGCACGCGGGTGGCCGCGGTGCAGTCCTGGCCAGCGTTGAAGTAGCCGGCGCCGGCGATCTCTTCGGCCGCCGCTTCTATGTCGGCGTCGTCGAAGACGATCACAGGTGCCTTACCACCGAGCTCCAGGTGGGTACGCTTGAGGTCGTGCGCCGCCGCCTCGGCCACCTGCATACCGGCCCTGACAGAACCGGTGATCGCGACCATCTGTGGTGTGGGGTGCTGGACCAGCATCCGCCCCGTGTCCCTGTCCCCGCAGACTACGTTGAACACGCCCTCTGGCAGGAACTCCGCCGCGATCTCGGCCATCATGACCGTGGAGACCGGGGTGGTGTCGGACGGCTTTATGACGATGGTGTTGCCGGCGGCTATAGCCGGAGCGAACTTCCAGATTGCCATCATCATCGGGTAGTTCCACGGCGTTACCTGGCCGATGACGCCTACGGGCTCACGACGGATGAACGACGTGTACCCTTCGAGGTACTCCCCGGCGGATTTGCCTTCCAGAACTCGGGCTGCGCCGGCGAAAAAGCGGATCTGATCCACCCCGGCCGGGATCTCCTCCTCCATGGTGAGCCCGAACGGTTTTCCGGTGTTCTCTGATTCTGCCCGGACCAATTGCTCGGCCCGGTCCTCTATG
>DATFQK010000429.1:0-19778 GCA_035264345.1 Gemmatimonadales bacterium
GCCGAGCTGCGGGAGCACATCGCGGAGTACCCGCTGCGGCAGCGGGCCCGGCCGGGGATCACCGGACTGGCTCAGATCAATCATCACTACGACCGCTCGCTGGAAGATGTGCGGACCAAGGTGCATTACGACCTGGAGTACATCCGGCGCCAATCGGTGGCCGAAGATTTCCGGATCATGCTCAAGACGGTACCGGTGATCCTGCTGCGCCGGGGCGGCTGGTAGGGTTACTGCCCATGGAGTCCGGTCTCTCCCCTCGCTCGTCGCCGTTGCTCCGGGGCCACAAAGCTGCCACAATCGGGCTTGCGCCGGTGGGTTCCCCCTAGGATAGACTTTCCTTCCTGTTCTCATTCAACAACTTAGCCATTCAGTTCGGCTGGATCCCGGCGGAACGACGATTGCTGGCATGCCGGGGTCTTGAGCCATACCTTTCCGCGTTCAAAGACAAGTGAGCGATTAGTCCGCATGGTCTTGGCAAACCCTCAGGCTCTCCCTCTCGGCAATCCCGATCTCTCCGTGGTTGCTCCGCTCTACAATGAGTCGGAGAACGTGCGGCCTTTGGTGGACTGGATCCTTCAAGCCCTCGAAGCGTATTCGGGCGTGTTCGAGGTGCTCCTCGTGGACGACGGCAGCCGAGACCAGACCTGGAGCGAAATTCGGGCGGCGGCGGCGGATCCCAGGGTTGTGGGACTTCGATTGGGCCGCAATGTCGGACAGACCGCAGCCATGATGGCCGGTTTTGACAATGCCCGCGGACGGGTCATCGTCTCGCTCGATGGGGATCTGCAGAACGATCCCCGGGACATTCCAGCCCTGATTGCAAAGCTGGATGAGGGTTACGATCTGGTCTGCGGCTGGAGACGGCAGCGGCAGGACAAACTGCTGCTGAGGAAGATTCCCTCCTGGGTCGCCAATCGCCTTATCCGTCGGCTGACAGGAGTGCCCATCACCGACAATGGCTGCTCCTTGAAGGCATATCGCCGCGACCTGCTCAACCGAATCTCGCTCTATGCCGAGCAGCACCGGTTTATTCCCGCGTTGTCCGCCAGTGTAGGTGCCAGGATCACGGAAATGCCGGTGCGCCACCATGCCCGGCGATTTGGCGAGAGCAAGTACGGCATTTCCCGAACGGTAAAGGTGCTGGTCGACCTGATTACGCTCAAAATGATTACCACCTTCAGATCCCGGCCGCTGGTGGGCTTTGCGCTGGCCGCGGTGCCGGCCGTGGGCGCCGCGGTCGTATTCGGTGCCATGTGGGTATTCAGTCTCACTCACTTCGGAGCGGACAAGGCCGCCGCGCTGGTATTTCCCGGAGCGGGGCTTCTGAGCGTCGGGGTTGCCCTCTATCTCTTCATGCTCGGCTTGGTAGCCGAAGTCGCGCTCAGCAGCGAGCGGACCGGCACTAACGATATTCCAGCTGCCGCGGAGATTCGCTGACATGAGCACACCCGGTATCCTGATGGAGCCAATGTCCACCACGCCCACCATGCCGCCCCAGTCCGAAGCCGATCTGATGTCCGTCATCGTGCCGGTGGTGGAGCGCGCGGATGACGTGGCGGCGATGTACCGCGCCTTCGCCGCGGTTCTGGATACCCGCCAGCAGCCCTACGAGTTTCTGTTCGTCTTCGACGGGCGAATCACTCCGCCCGCGGATCTTGTCGCCCTCAGCCGAGACAAGAACAACGTCCGGATACTCCGGTTCGCCCGTGAGTTTGGCGAAACCGCGGCGCTGCGGCTGGGCATCGAGCGGAGCCGGGGCGAGCTGATCCTGACGCTGCCGGCGTATTTCCAGGTGCGTCCCGAGGGCATCGGGCAGCTGTTGGACGCGGTAGAAGCGGGAGCTGACATGGCGGTGGCCAACCGCTCTCCCCGGGTGGACAGCTGGCTCAACCGGATGCAGTCCCGCGCCTTTCACAGTATCGTCGGCGGCGTGTCACAGCAGCGCTTCCACGACATGGCCTGCGGAGTACGGGCCATGACTCGTTCGGTGGCGGAAGCGCTCCCGCTCTATGGCGACCTGCATCGCTTCATCCCCGCATTGGCGCTTCGCGAGGGCTATCGAGTCGAAGAGGTTCCAGTGGCCCAGCACCCCAGCGATGCCCGGGCGCGGGTATATCGGCCGGGGGTGTACTTCAGGCGTCTGCTCGATATCGGGGCTTTCTTCTTTCTCGCCAAGTTCACCGAGAAGCCACTGCGCTTCTTCGGGCTGGTGGGATCGGTGTTTCTCGCGTTGGGAGCTGTTATCAGCCTGGTTCTGCTGATCCAAAGGGTCGAGGGACAGGGAATCGCCAACCGGCCGGCTCTCTTGCTTGGAGTCCTGCTGATAGCCCTGGGGGTTCAGCTCATCGGACTGGGCCTGGTGGGTGAGATCATCGTCCACCTCCGTGCACCCCATCGGCGAGCCTATCGGGTCCGCGAACGGACTTGAGCGTCGTTAGCCTTCAGTCATGATGTCGACCTGCAGGGGGTCTCGAATGAGGCTCCCGACATCGACCTTATTGGGCCATGCGGCGCGATCTTTCTAGGCTCCTCGAGCGAACGTTCGACCTTCTGGTCGTGGGGGCAGGCATTCAGGGTGCCTGCATCGCCTGGGACGCGTGTCTGCGAGGGTTGACCGTGGCCCTGGTGGACCGGGGTGATTTTGGGGCAGCCACATCCGCCAATAGCCTGGGCATCGTCCATGGCGGCCTCAGGTACCTCGCCCGCGGAGATCTGCCTCGGATGCTGGAATCGATCCGTGAGCGCTCAGCCCTCCTGCGAATCGCTCCCGGCCTGGTGGAGCCACTACCGGTGCTCATGCCCACCTATCAAGGCGGCCGGGGCCGGGTCGCCTTCCGCGCCGCCCTCCTGCTCAACGATTTGATCTCCCGTACGCGGAACCGCGGAGTCCATCCCGAATACGCCATTCCTGATGGCCGCCTGATCTCCAGGAGCGAATGCCTGAGGCTCTTCCCCTGGTTTCCGGCCGACGGACTCACCGGCGGCGCCCTCTGGTACGATGGCCGGCTACGGCACCCTGAGCGACTTACCCTCAGCTTTGTGCGCTCTGCCGCAGAGCGGGGAGCGGTCCCCATCAACTATCTCAGAGTAGATCGGATCCTGGTTGAGGCCGGGCGGGCCGCAGGGGCCCAGGTCACGGATCAGGCCCAGGGAACCCAATGCGAGGTGAAGGCCCGGTCGGTCGTGGTGGCAGCCGGACCCTGGACGGAGAGCCTCATCTCAGGCACTCTGGGGAGGGAGTCGGGCGCCGTCACCGCGGGGCATGCCCTGGCAGTCAATATTCGGATCGATCGGGTACTGGCCAGCGTGGCCATCGGGGCAAGATCGCGAACCAGGGCGGATTTCGATCCCGTTGGCGGTGGCGGCCGATACCTGTTTGCTGCACCGAAGTCTGGGGGCAGCTTGCTGGGGACTTGGTACGCCCCGGCCGGGAAGAGCCAGGCAAGCCCGGACCATGGCCGCCTGACTCTGCTGCAGGAATTCAATCAGGCGTGCCCCGGTCTCGAGCTGTCCGCCGGGGAACTAACGGGCTGCCAGTGGGGCTGGCTCCCGCTCAAGGGAAGTAATGAGAGAGGAAGGAGCACGGCTCTGGCAGAGCGGCCCCGGATAGTAAATCACGGCGGAACCGGCGGAATCGGACACCTCTTTTCGGTGGAGCCGGTCAAGTACACTACTGCTCGGAGTGTGGCCGAGCGCGTGGTGGATTGGGTGTTCCGCGATCTGGGCAGGACAGCGCCGGCTTGCAGTACGGCCGACGTGCCTTTGGTGCTGGCCGGCACGGACGGGGTCTTGACGGCCGGCGACGTCCGGAGGGCGGTACGTGAAGAGATGGCGCTCAAACTCGGCGACATCGTCTTCCGACGCAGTGATCTGGGGAATTCTCCCCGCCTCGACCGCGGAGCAGTTAGCGAGATTGCACGGGTGGCCGGCGCGGAATTGGGGTGGGACACCCTCCGACAGGGTGCGGAGGTGGAAGAGGTGTTGAATCCGATGCAGCATGCTGTGGCTGTCGAGGAGCCGGTCGGGTGAAGATCCTGGTCCTCGCTCCTCATCCGTTCTTCCAGGCGCGTGGTACTCCGCTTGCGGTTCGGCGGGTGCTCGAATTCCTGAGCTCCAGGGGGCACCAGATCGACCTCCTGACCTTCCACGAAGGCGAGAATGTCGAGATCCCCAACTGCCGGATCCACCGGATTGCCCGGCCACTCGGAATCCGAAACATCCGGCCGGGATTTTCGGTCAAGAAAGTCGTTTGTGACCTGTTCATGTTCGTGAAGTGCCTGAAGATGGTCCGGCGGAACAGCTACGACTTAATCCATGCGGTGGAGGAGTCAGCCTTCATTGCAGCGGCCATGCAGCGCCTGGCTGGCATTCCGTACGTCTACGATATGGACTCTTCACTGGCAGAGCAGCTGGTAGACGCGTATCCCGGGCTGCAATTCGCGTTCGCCACCCTGCGGCGGTGCGAGGCAGTTGCGGTAAGACACAGCCTGGGCGTGCTCACCGTTTGCGCGGCACTGGAGGACGTGGCTCACGGGCATGCACCGGACAAACCCATCGGGCGGGTGGAGGACACGACTCTGCTGATTCCCGGCGACGTTCAGTCCGGGAATGGGCACCCGGAAGGCCTCCTGCCCGCCGGCGTTGATGGCAAGAGTCCGATCGCGATGTATGTGGGAAACCTGGAGCATTACCAGGGTATCGGCCTGCTCCTGGAAGGCTTCCGTCACGCGCTGCTTCGTGTGCCCAACGCCCACCTGGTAATCGTCGGGGGTTTGCAGGATGACATTGCCCATTACAGCCGACGGGCGGTCGAGCTGGGTATCTCCAGTCGGGTGCATTTCCTGGGGCAGCGGCCCATCAGCGCACTGGACGACCTGTTCCGGCGGGCTGACGTCCTGGTGTCCCCCCGGCTCAAAGGCCTCAACACTCCGATGAAGATCTACTCCTATCTGGATTCCGGCACCGCGGTACTCGCGACCCGGCTACGAACCCACACCCAGATCCTGGACGATCGAACAGCGTACCTGGTCGAGCCCGATCCTGAAGCCCTGGGAGACGGACTGGCGGAGCTTCTCACCGACCCCGTGCTGCGTGAACGTTTGGCCAGCCAGGCCAAGGCGTATGTGCAGCAGGAGTTCACCCCTGAGGCTGCGCATCGTAAGCTGGGCTCGTTCTACACCATGATGGAGTCCAAGGCCAGCGGGGCGAGCGCGTGAGGAAGCTGTGGTACAGCCCCACGCTGCGGAGCGTCGTGATCTATGGAGCGTCCGGCCTCGGTTTCGCCGGGGCCAATCTGGTGCTCGCCCGGCTGCTTCCCACCGCTGAGTACGCCCTCTTCACCCTGGTCATTGCCTTGGCCAACCTGGGCTACTCGCTTGCGCCCGCGGGTGTCGACGGCATCGTCAATCGGCGTCACTTGGAGGCGGGACCCGCGTTGCTGCGCCGTACGCTCACCGCGGCGATCCCGCTCGGTCTGATCTTTGTGCTGATCGCCGAGTTGGCCTACCAGATGTCGGCGCTCATGCTGCTGGTGCTCTTCGTCTCCACAGTGGCCGGCGGAGCCATGGCGGTCTCGGCCGCCCAGTTCCAGAGCGAGCGGCGCTACGCGATATCACTGGGGCTGTCGCAGAGCCCTAATCTCGTCCTGCTGGTTGCCGCTGGAGCCGTGATCCTCTCGCACGGCCGCCAGGCCTGGCTGCCACTGGTCATTGCAGGTCTGGGCTTTCTCCTGGCGGCGGTCTTGGGTTGGAGTGTGCTGTTTCGCGAACGGGCCATGAAGCCGGCCCGAGAGACCTGGTTCCCCTGGACTGAGGCGTTTTCCTTCGCGGGGCTCAACGCGGCGGGATTGGTCCTGATTCAGCTGGAGCGGCTCATCATACCGCATGTGCTCCCACTCAGCGACCTGGCCACCTACGGCGTACTGGCCGCCATCGCGGGCTCCCTCTTCAGGGTTCTCCAGATGGGTGTGGGATACACCCTGGTTCCCCGTCTGAGGGTGGCCAGCAGCGTGCCGGAGCGGCGGCACCTGATCGCCCATGAGGCCAAGCTGGTGAGCGCGATGGTGGTGGCAGGATCCATCGCCATCTGGATCGTGACGCCGGTGATCGAGCGGTGGTTTCTCGAGGGCAAGTACCACCTCGAGAGTGCCTTGCTGCTCTCGGCGCTGGTCAGTGGGATGGCCAAGATCATGAACGCGTTCACCAAATCCACGGTCACGGCCCTCGCCACGCCGGCCGAACTGTCGATGGTCAACGTTTTTGGCTGGATCTCCGTGGGTCTGGCCGTCCCGGCCGCCATGTTTGGTGGCCTCCACTGGGGACTGGCGGGAGTGATCTATGGCGTTGGCTTCGGCTGGGTGCTCCGGGCCGCCACCGCGTTGTACGTAACCCTGCGCCACCTCAGGCTTCCGGCCTCGATTCCGGTCACCGCGCCGTGACGCTTTGCGGTGACCGAGCAGTCGCAAGCTGGGCACTACGCGATCTGGTCTCCTCCTGGCAGAGCAATCGGACATGGGAGCTATATACGGAATTGTAGGTGATGCAGATCGGGCAGAGCTCAACAGCATGGGCGGCCGCCTGGCGCATCGCGGCCGCCGATCAGCTCAATGGTCTCTTTCGCCCATCGTACATCTAGGTCTGCGCGGAACTGGTAGCGCAGTGGACCGGCTCCAGGGAGCCAACCTCGTATTCGATGGGGCGATCGACAACCGGCAGGCATTAGCGAGACTGCTGAATCATGCCTCGGGCGAGTCCTCCACTCCCGAGGCCGACGGACTCCTGCTGCTGGAGCTCATCTCCCGCCGGGGGACCGAGGTGCTGCAGGATGTCGCAGGCCAGTTTGCCTTTGCCTATTGGGACGCAGAACGAGGGCGGCTCTTGCTCGGTCGCGACCGGATTGGATATGCCCCACTGTACTTCACGGTCGATCGCGGACGAGTGGTCTTCGCCAGCGAGTACAAGGCGCTTCTGGCGATTGAAAGCGTGCCCGCGCGACCGAACCGCGATGCCATCCAGGTCATCCAGTCCACCAAGTGGGTGTGCCCCGGCGCTACCTGTCTCGAAGGGATCTACCCGGTCAGTCCAGGCACCTGGGTGGCAATCGAGCCAGACAACCTGACTACGGCGCGATTCTGGAACCTTCCCGTTCGGGTACTGCATCAGGACGAGGAACGCCACGTGGCTTCGTTGCGGGCCTCGTTCATCGAAACGCTACGCCGTCAAACCGAGCCGTATCAACGGATCGGGATATCGCTCAGTGGAGGACTGGACTCCGCAGTCATGGCAGCGGGGGCCCGTCATGTGGCTCCGGATAAGGAGATCCACACCTTCAGTGCCGGCTATGGTCCCGATGACAAAGAGCTGATCAATGCAGCCCGAGTGGCCCAAGAATTAGGGACGCAGCACCATCCACTGATCCTCGAACCGGATGATTTGCCTGGCCTGTTGCCCTGGATGGTCTGGCATATGGAGGAGCCCATCGGACGGGAGGACATTGCCTACCTCTATGTGGCCGCACGCGAAGCTGCGCGACACGTAGACCTGATTCTCACCGGATTCGGCTTCGATGGGCTGTTTGCCGGACTGCCGAGGCATCGAGTGGCGGACGTGGCGCTGCATGTCCCACCGGCAGCCAAACCACTTCGGGAGTTTTACGACTACACCGTCCGGGGGATTGAGCCTCGAGGCCTTGGAGGGCGTGCCCTCAAGAGTCTGTACTTCCGGGGCCGCGATTTTCCGGCGCCCCGGGTACAGCGAGCGGCGGCCATGCAGCCGCTATCGGGATTTCGAACAGAGGGGGATCAGCCGCTGACCCAGTTCCTGCGCAAAGGCTTCCTGGTATTACCCTATCAATCGCCGGTGGAGCGGCTCTACGCCGCAGCAGGGGTGCGCTTCAACGCTCATCATACGGACCCCGAATTTTTGGCGACCGCCTTTTCCATCCCCGACCGGCTGAAGATCAAGGGTCGGACCCAGAAATACGTGCTGCGGAAGGCCTGCGCCGGGCTCCTGCCAGCGTCTATTCTCAGCTTCGGAAAGAGCTTCAACCGCTTGAAGCACGATCTTCACCTGAGCGCCGTGCTGGATCAGCTGGCTGAACGGCTGCTTTCCCGACCCGCTCTCCTCGAACGAGGCCTGTTCGATCCCGACTACGTTGCCCGGCTCCGCCATCGTCCTCCCCACGAGCCGTACTCCCAGGAACGAGTCTACCGGCTGTGGTCGTTGATTCTCACCGAAATGTGGAGCCGCATGTATCTGGATGGACGGGGAGCACCACCCGGGACTCCGGCTCTCCCCCGGAGTCCATCGCAACCCGCCGCATCGGTAGCCCTGGGCTGAGCCTCAGCCCACCCACGCAACCACCTGGCTCGCCACACTCAAGTACCCGGCCTTGCGGTACCAGTATGCCGTCCGGGAAAGGCCTTCGCTCAGTCGAACTCTCGGAGTGTAGCCGAGCTCCGCCTTGGCTCGGTCAATCTGGAAGGCCCGGTTGGTCCGGAACCACGAGAGCCGCCGACGGAAAACCGGCGGTCTGATTCTCAAGGTTTTGAACACTGACTCGACCGCGGCCGCGGCAAACCAGGCGGCGTCATACCAGGGAAAACGGATGATCCGCACGTTGGTTCCCACCGCCGCCCCGACGGCCCGGACCAGCTCGTTGAGAGTGACGGCCTCTTCATCTCCTGCGAGATATGTCCGGCCCTTTGCTGCCGGGGACGTGCCGCAGAGCTCGAATAGATCCACCAGGTTCTCTACATAAACCGGGTGATTCAGCGTCTTGCCGCTCCCAATCATGAGGAACCAGCCCTTTGAGACCATCCGGTACAACTTGAGCCAGCCCCGGGTGTCGCCCGGGCCATAGACCGAGGTGGGACGCACGATCACGATATCCATACCCTTGGCGATGAACTCACGACAGACCTTCTCCCCTTCGGCCTTGCTGTAGCAGTAGTAGTCTCGAGGTGCGATGGGCGAGTCTTCGTTCCCTGGTGGCCGAGTGATGATGCCGTGAACTCCTTGCGTGCTGCAGTGAACCACGCGGCGTACCCCGCCGCGCCTCGCCGCCTCCAGCACGTTGCGAGTGCCGTTGACCTCGATGTCCCAGTAGGCTGAATCGGGCTGCAAGATGTCACCGAAGGGCGAGGCGAGATGATAGACCAGCTCCGCGCCGGCCATTGCCCTAGCCACATCATCGACCTCCGTGACCGACCCACTGAGCAGGGTAGCTCCCTTGGACCGCAGCTCGTCGTCAAAAAGCCCGGCGGACTTGTCCAGACTGGTGACTCGGTGCCCCCGCTCCAACAGCCTGCGTACCAGATGCGCTCCGACGAATCCGGACCCTCCCGTGATGACAACGTCCATGGATCCCTCCACTTCCTGGTAAAGCCGTCAAATAACGCCGACTCGTTGATAGAACTTACGGACTGATGATTCGGCCAGCAGCCCGCCATGATTCTCCAGCCCCACCGCCGGCCTTTTGCTGCTGCAGACTATTGAGGAATGCGTCGAGATTGAAGGCCTCTACCCCAGCTTGTGATCGTAGAGTCCTCCCACCCATTGATCCGCCGCTGGCGATACATTGCCTTGCCTGTCGTCGAGAGTGGCAACCTTCATCGGCGCCGAGAGACCAGCGGGCCGAAGCGACTGGGGCACGTGAGCAACATTCTCAGCAAGAAAGCGCTCATCAGCTCGACCCTCAGCGGGGTCGGTACCCAGTACACCGGCGCAGTGATCACCGGCGTGGGACAGGTGCTGGTGACCGCGGTGTTGGCTCGTTTGCTCACGCCAGCGGACTATGGTCTGGCGGGGCTGGCCGCGGTTTATGTGGGCCTTGCCGCAATCTTTGCTCAGTTCGGCATCGGACCGGCGTTGATTCAGCGCTCGGAGCTGACGGCGAGAATTATTCGCTCCGGGTTCACCGTAACGGTGCTCATCGGCTTCATCACCACCGCTGCGGTCTGGTTGACCGCGCCCTGGGCCGCCCGGCTCCTGGGGAATCCGGCTCTGATCCCAATCATCCGGGGCCTCAGCTTCACCTTTATTCTGGCCAATCCCGGCTTTGTGGCCGAGGGCCTGAGCGAACGGAGTCTGGCGTGGCGCAGACTCATGTGGGTCGAAGTTGCCGCGTTCACGGTGGGCTACGCGCTGCCGGCTCTGGTGCTTGCTGCCGCCGGATTTGGTGTCTGGGCCATAGTCGGGAGCACCCTCGGCCAGAACTTCGTCCGCTCGGCCACCCTCCTGAAGCTGCAACCCCATCCCAAGTGGCCGCGGATCGGGCCTGAGATCCGCGAGCTGCTCGGCTTCGGCTCCGGCTTTACCCTGGCCCGCGCCTTCAACTACGGCGCAGGCCAAGGCGACAACCTGGTAGTCGGTCGGGTACTCGGGATTCTGGCGCTGGGTTACTATAGCCGGGCCTTCAAGCTCATGATGATCTTGGTGACGTACTTCGCTATCGTCGTCACCAAGGTTCTGTTCCCGGTGATGTCCCGGCTCCAGGGCCAGCCGGAGCGACTCCGATCCACTTACCTCACGGGAGCCGCGGTGCTGGGAATGGTCAGTGCTCCACTCGGCGCCCTGATGGTGGTCACCGCGCCGGAGATCGTGACTGTGGTGCTGGGGCCTAAGTGGACCCCAGCCATTGTGCCGTTCCAGATACTGACCGCGGGCATCATGCTTCGAAACGTATACCTCATGGCCTACTGCCTGGACGGCGCTTTGGGACGCATGCGCAACCGGACCGTGCGCGACGGCATCTATGCCGTTGCCGTCATCGTGGGCAGCCTGATCGGCACCCGCTACGGGTTGACCGGGGTGGCCACGGGAGTGGTTCTGGCCATAACTCTGAATTACTTCATCGGCGCGGCGATGAGTCTCCATCTGCTGGGTGCAAGCTGGCGTGAGTACGTCCACTCGCAGGCCCCGGGCATCGGATTGGGGCTGCTCACGGCGGCAATCGCCTATTCTCTCCGCCTGGGGCTGACGGCGGCCGGAGCCGGACCCTTTCTGCTCTTGCTCCTCACGGGTGGCATCACCCTCAGCCTGATAGGCGGGCTCTGCTGGATTCAGCCGGCCGTTGCCGGTCGGTACGGGAGCATGGCCCTGCGCCACCTCACCTCGGAAATCGGTTCCCGTATTCTCAAACGAGAGCCGGCATAACTCGGCCATTCGCTCGCTGTCTCAGCACGCCAAAGGCCTCATAGAAGCGCCGTCCACCAAATTGCCTGTGGCCCGCACTGGTAGGACTGAGCCAAGGAAGTCACAGATAGCCCATCTCGCGGTACCAGGCCGCGGTAAGCGTAAGACCCTGGTCCAGCTCTATTCGGGGCTCGTAACCCAGTTCTCGTTTTGCCCGCGAGATGTTGAACGCCCGGTTCTGGCGATACCAGTCCACTCGTCGGGGAAAAATCGGCGGCGCAATACCGAAGGGACGGCAGGCCTTTTCGACCACATGACCCAGCGCGACAACTGGAAGAACGGGGTAGTGGGGAATTCGAACCGGCACATCCAGGGCCCGCGCTACCGCACGGACGATATCCTCGATCGGGTAATACTTCTCATCGGCGATCAGATATTCCCGGCCTCTTCCTACACCCGGAGGCATGCAGAGGAGGAACGCGTCCACCAGATTGTCGATGTAGAGCGGGTGGTACAACGTGCGGCCTGAGCCGAACATCGGGAAGGTACCCTTGGCCACGCGCTTGAAGATCATGAAGAAGCGCTCGGGGTCGCCCGGACCGTAGATGGCGGCCGGGCGGAGGATCACCACCTCCATCTCTCCTGCCTCGCGTTTGACCAGTGGCTCGGCTTCGTACTTGGTGCGTTGATAGTAGTCAGCCGGCCGGATGGGAGCGTCCTCATCAGCCGGCGGGTGGTCGACATTCCCATGCACGCCGCAGGTACTGCAGTAGACGAACTTGCGGACACCCTCTCGCCGGGCGGCGTGCAGGACGATCCGGGTTCCCTCCACATTGACCTGGTCGTAGAACGAATTCGGCACGTTCAGCTCACGGAAGGCGGCGGCGAGATGAAAGACGAACTCGACACCCTTCATGCTCCGCTCTACGGCCGCAGCATCCGTTACCGAGCCAATCAGCACCTCGGCACCATGGGACCGGAGAGCGTCGCACTGGAGGCCTTCCTTATAGTCCAGGGCGACCACCGCATGCCCGTCTTTCAGTAATCGCCGCACCAACGCGGTTCCGGTAAAGCCCGTTCCACCCGTCACCAAGATCTTCATGACTCGTCCCATCACCCCAGAGTAGTACATAGAAAGCCGGGTGGGATTGTAAGTAACTCCGCCCAGTCCAGCCAGCGGGTCACTGCGTCAACTCTGGTGGACAGGCCACTTTTGGAGCCCTAGCTTCCGAGCATGAATGAGAACGGGAGATGGCAGAAAGGCGGGGATCGGAGCTCAGTGGCGCCGGGCCGGCAGAATGATGGCCGGGTGGAGGACGCCGATATCGGCACCTCCTCGGAGGACTACGCCCGCCGGTTTACCGGCGCGGTGGGCCGCTGGTTTATCGAGACGCAGACCAGAATCACGCTCAGCTTCCTCAGCGCGCTGCCGGTTGGGGCTTCGGTTCTTGATGTAGGTGGAGGGCATGCCCAGATCACACCTCCCCTCCTGGAGAGGGGCTACGAAGTTACCGTGGCGGGCAGTGACCCTGGCTGCGGTGCCCGGTTGCAGCCGTGGCTTTCGAACGGCCGCTGCAGGTTCGAGGTGGCCGACCTGTTGGCGCTCCCCTACTCGGATCGCTCGTTTGATGCGGTAGTCTGTTTGCGGCTCCTCCCTCACAGTGTCGACTGGGCCCGGCTGATTGGTGAATTGTGTCGGGTGGCGTCCCGTTCGGTGGTCGTCGATTATCCATCGTTACGCAGCGCTAACATCGTTGCCTCACGATTTTTCGAGCTCAAGAGAGGGATCGAGCTGAACACCCGGCGTTTCATCACCTTTTCGCCCCGCCAGGTCCGTGCTGCCTTCGCGGATCACGGCTTCGTGGTGCGGGCCGAGCAGCCGCAATTTCTCCTGCCGATGGTGCTGCACCGGTTGGCCAACCAATCACTCCTGAGCAGGGCTGCCGAAGTGCCCGGTCGCTGGCTCGGTCTCACCCGCCGATTCGGTTCACCGGTGATCGTGCGGGCCGATCGCCGGACAGCCGGGTAACAGCGGACTGCTCGCTGCCCACCGCGGCAGCCTCCCCCCTCCAGCACCATATGTCCCCTCCGACAGGACGGTTTCTGGCCTGTGCCGGGTTTCTGTTCATCGCGGCAACCACTCTGGTGCCCCTACCGCAGCAAGAGTGGGCGGCGCGGCTGACCCCCTGGTGGTGCCTCATATGTGGGGAGCATGGTGGACAGGACGTGGTGAACAATGTTTTGCTGTTCATTCCCTTTGCGCTGGGCCTGCGGATCGTCGGGTTATCCTCGCGCGCCGTTGTTGTCACCGGTTGCCTTGTCTCGGTGGGCATTGAGTTCCTGCAATGGAGCGTCATCCCCGGACGGGACGCGAGCCTCAGCGACGTGCTGACAAACACGATAGGGACTCTGGTCGGCGGAACCCTCGGCTCGCACCGAGTTCAGCTGGTACGGCCCACTCCGAGGACGGTGGTGCGCCTTGCCGCCTGCTGGGGCGCCCTGTGGCTCACCGTTCAGATAGGGAGCGCTCTCCTGCTTCAGCCCTGGGGACCGGCAGACGAATTGCGGGGGTTTTGGGCGCGCCGGGTCTTCGGCCGCCCCCGATTCAATGGGGAGGTGGTCTCGGCGAATCTTTCCGGGACTCCGATTCCTACCGACTCCCAGCCTCTCAGTTCTGAGATGGCGCGACAGATCCGAGCCGGCCGCTTCGACTTGCAGCTTCGCCTGCGATCCGGCCGTTCGGGGAAGTGGTCTTCGGTGGTCGAGGTGCTGGGTCCCAGGGGTTCAGTAACAGCGATCGAGGCCATCGGTGGAGACCTCGCGTTCCAGCCACCCATGCGATCGTCTCTCCTTCGCCTGGGAAGGCCGGGGCTTCGGATACCTGGCGCCCTGACCTCGCCGCCGGGCAGCGAGCTCACCCTTATAGCACGGGATCGGGGTTCCACACTGGAGGCCGAATGGACCAGTAATTCCCGGACCCAGCGGGTCTGGCAGGCCCTCGGTCCGAGCCTCGGATGGAGCCTGCTGGCACCGTTTCGATACACCTATGGCTGGGACACCTCCATCATCACCATGCTCTGGCTGGCGGCCTGGCTCCTCCCGCTCGGGTACTGGACGCCGCACGTCTCGGGGAGACCTTTCATCAGTTGGGGTGCTGTGCTCCTGCTGGTTGCTCTCGGAGTGGGACTGATCCCGCTCCTGACGGGGTACTCGCCGGCCAAATTTTCCGAGTGGCTGGGGGCTCTGCTGGGGCTCGTTGCCGGAGCGGCCGGCTCCTGGGGCATGACTTATTTTGAGGCGAGATGCGGCTCTCTTTCCACCAAAGAATCCTCCTGATCCTGATCTGCCTGGGGGCGGTGCCAACCGCACTCGCCATGCTCGGGTGGGGTCTGACTCTGCGCTCGACAACCCAGGCGCCCGGGCCTCGTGATGCAATCGAAGGTGTGGCACAATCCGGCCGGGTGCTCCTGCGCAGCATAGACTCCACCAGACTGCAGCCGCCGGAACGCCACGCTCTAGCCGATCACGCCAGCAAGCTGAACACCGCGATTGGCCAGTTTCAGCGCGCCGACACCTTCAACCGGTACTATTACGCCGGTCTCGGTATTCTCATCCTTCTCTTGGGCGGAGCCTTTCTGTACGCCTCGGTCCGGTTCGGCGGGCACCTGTCTCGCCAGCTCAGCCGTCCTATCGAGGAGCTGATCGGATGGACCGGAAATATCCGGCGGATGGAGCCGCTGCCGCCGGACCGCCCGCGGCGGGGCGCTCCCGAGTTTGCTGCCCTCCGAACGGCCCTCCGCGAAATGGCCGGCGGTCTCGAGCGGGCCCGGACGCAGGAGATCGAGGCGGAGCGGCTGCGAGCCTTTCGGGAGACCGCCAGGCGCGTCGCTCACGAGATGCGTAACCCGCTGACTCCAATCCGCCTGGCCATAGCTCAGCTGAGCCGATCAGCCGCTCCGGAGCAGGCTGAGGCCATCGACGTATTGGCGGCGGAGTCGGATCGGCTGGAGCAACTGGCCCGCGAGTTCACCGAATTCGGCCGCCTGCCGGAAGGCCCGGCCGCTCCGGTCGACTTTACCGAGCTCCTGGCCGAGCTGACCCGCACTTCACTTCCCCCCAGCATGACCGCACGGTTGCAGCTCGACCCCGGCACACCCGTGCTGCTCGGCTACTATGACCCGCTGCGCCGCGCGTTCAGCAACATTCTCCGCAATGCCGCCGAAGCCTGCGACGGCAAAGGCGAGCTGGAGATCGTGGCCGCGCCCTACAATGGCGGAGGAGTTCGCATCGAAATCCGGGATCATGGTCCGGGTGTTCCGCCGGAGATGGCGCAGCGCATCTTCGATCCCTATTGCACCGGTAAAGCGGGCGGGACCGGTCTTGGTCTCGCTCTGGTGAAGCAGACCATCGAAATGCACGGCGGGTCCATTGAGGTGGGCAACACTCCGGGGGGCGGGGCCACCTTCATTGTTCAGATGGCGCCGACATGAGTGAGGGGGCTCAGGTCCTGCTGGTGGACGATGAGGCCAACATTCGCCGGATGCTTGGGGCCCTCCTTCGAACCGAAGGGTTCGTGGTGACTGAGGCGCCGAACGGAAACTCCGCCTTATTGTTGCTCGACGAGATCGACCCCGACGTGGTGCTGCTCGATCTCCTCATGCCGCCGGGGCCCGATGGCCTGGATACTCTCACCCAGCTGCGGGACCGCGGAACCGGAGCACCGGTCATAATGATGAGCGGCAAAGCCCAGCTCACCGACGCTGTCCGGGCGGTGAAGCTCGGAGCTTTTCAGTTCCTGGAGAAGCCGCTCAGCCCCGAGGCGGTGCTGGTCACGGTTCGAGCAGCGCTCGAGCTCAACCGGACCCGAGCGCAAAATCGCGCTCTCCAGGAAGAGCTGGGCCGCCGGGCAACCCTCATCGGAGAAGGCCCGGCCATGCAGCAGGTGCAAGCTCTGATTGCCCGGGTGGCCCCCACCGAAGCGCGGGTACTCATTACTGGTGAGTCCGGCACGGGGAAAGAGCTGGTTGCCGCGGCCATTCACGGGTCCAGCCGCCGAAAGGGCCGGCCGTTCATCACCGTGAATTGCGCGGCGATTCCGCGGGATTTGGTGGAGTCGGAGATGTTCGGACATGAGCGTGGGGCGTTTACCGGCGCCACCGAACGCCGGTTGGGACGCTTCGAGCTGGCGAACGGTGGAACTCTTTTCCTCGACGAAATCGGCGATCTGAGCCCGGAGGCTCAGGCCAAACTGCTCCGGACTCTCGAGACTGGTGAGCTGCAACGGATCGGGGCTGAAGCGACCACCCGGATCGATGCTCGGGTTATCGCGGCCACCAATCGCCAGCTGGGGGATGCGGTCCACCAGGGAGCTTTCCGGGAAGATTTGTTTTTCCGATTGAATGTATTCCCCATCGAGCTTCCTCCGTTACGAGAACGCCTGGAGGACCTCCCTGCCCTGGTTTCCCACCTGGCGGAGCGAGTCAGACCAGGGCACGCCGTGAGCTTCACCGAGGCGGCGCTCGCCGCCCTGTCGGAGTACTCCTGGCCGGGCAACATACGGGAGCTGGCCAATCTGGTTGAACGTCTCAGCATCCTGAGCGGACCGGTGATCGATGCCTCCGCGGTCCGCCAGGTGCTCCGAGGGGGGAATTCGTCGGCTCCAGTCAATCAGTCGTCGGCTCTGCTGGGCCGTTCTCTGACGGATGCCTTGGACGAGTATGAACGGGAGCTCATCACCGCCGCACTTACTCAGGCGCAGGGGAACATGGCCGAGGCCGCGCGGATCCTCCAGACCGACCGGGCCAACCTCTACCGGCGGATGCGCCGGCTAGGGGTGGAAAAAAGCGCCGAGGTCGAGCTGTAAATCCCTTCAGCCGCGAGATCCTTTCCATGCGTCTGACCATCGCGGGGCTGCTGCTCGCGCTTGCCGGGCCAGTGTGGGCTCAGGACAGCGTTATCGTCATCGACCCCAATGCGCGCCCGAGCGAGTCGTTCGTGCGCGGTGGCCCGCCGGCCGATGTGGTCACCGACCTGATTGCCTTCTACAACGACTCCGCCACCACCCGGATGCAGGGGGACGTCACGATTCCCGCCGGGACCAGGATCGACGGGAAATTGGCCCTGTACGGCGGATCCTTGAGGATCGCCGGACGAGTTGCAGGTCCCGTCGCGGTCGCCAATGGTACGCTGTATCTGCTGCCCGGATCGGCGGTAGAAGGTGAGATTCTGGTCGTGGGTGGTCGGCTGCTCCGGTCCGAGCAGGTGCAGCATGCCGGTCCGGAACGGGTGTACTGGGATGCCGCGCCCGTGGTCAGGGGAAGTGACGGCCTGCTCACCTTGAGAGAGCGGCGGCGGCCGTTGGGCGAGATTGCCACCGCCAGCGCGACCTTTCAAACCGGACGGATCCGTACCACGCTGTCGCTCTCCACCGGCGGAACCTACAACCGAATCGAGGGGCTGCCGGTCCTCTTCGGGCCACTCTTCGAATACCGTCCTTCCCCCAGCATCTACACCCGGCTCGACATCCGGGGCATCCTCCGAACCGCGGGCCAGAGTACCGATTTGCGCAGCGACTTCGGCTACTCGGTCCGGGGCGACGTGCGCTTCGCCGGTAGCCCCGAGTTCGGTCTGAGCGGCCGGCTGTACAGCGAAGTTGAGCCGATTGAAGACCAGCCCCTCGCTATTGGAGAAAACGGATGGGCATCGTTTCTGCTCCAGCGGGACTACCGCGACTACTACGAGCGAGAAGGTTTCCTCGGCTCGGCCTACGTCATTCCGATCTCCAATCTCAGGCTGGAGCTCTCCCTGAGTCGGGATGCGGAGACATCGGTCCGTGCGAGCGATCCCTGGTCACTGTTCCGCAATAGCGATCGCTGGCGACGGAACCCGCTGATCGACGACGGTCACTTCTTCAGCACCGGTTTTCTGGCCGAGTTCGATACCCGCAATGATCGGGACCTGCCCACCACCGGCTGGTGGCTGAGCGGACGATACGAGCATCTCACCAGCGACGATATCGCGCCGGTGGCATTGCCGCTGGTCGTGCGCCCTCCGCCCCGCACCGGAGGCGGCTACGGAACCGACCGGTTGTCCTTCGACCTCAGACGATATGCCAGACTCACACCCTCGCTCCGGGTAAACGCGCGAGTCCGGGCCGACGGCTGGATAGCGGGCGATCGGCTCCCGTTGCAGCGACGGCTGTCTCTCGGCGGCACCGATGTGTTGCCCGGCTTCGACTTTCGAGCCTTTACCTGCGCGCCCAGCGGGTTCAACGATCCGGCGCAGACAGCACTCTGCGAGCGGTCGATCGCCACCCAGCTGGAAGTTCGTACCCACCTGAAGCTCAACCTGGGATACCGGATGCCTGAACGCGAGGCCAACAAGCCCGGCCGGTTCATCGGGATCGAAGAGGCCGACCTGGTCTTTCTCAGCGACGCCGGGAAGTCCTGGCTCGCGGGTGACGGACCGGGACAGGTCCCAGTCAACCGGATCCCGGTTCTGAGCGAATGGGCGCTCGATGTTGGGGTGGGGCTCGATGCCGGTGAGATTGCGGCGTACCTGGCCAAGAGCCTCTCCTCCGGAGAGTCGGTGAAGTTTACCGTCAGGCTGCAGCGCCGCTTCTAGTGTCGTTCTCGCCGGATCCGCTGCTCCGCCTTCTTCGATGGGGATCCTATGCGCTGGTGAGCGCGGGGTGTCTGTCCCTGAGGCCTTTGCCGCTGCTGGCTCAGGAGTCGGCCGACATTCGATTGCTCATCTCACTGGCCCCGGACTCTGCCCCCAACGGCTCGCGAGCCCCCATCGTGCGATCGGAGAACCTGCTGGAAGGCAGCAACCGCTGGCTTTCCGCTCTGCGATCAGGCTTGCCCGTCCGTCTACATTATCGGGTGGAGGTGTGGCGGTCGCGAGGGGCGTGGTTCGACAGTTTCGAGCGGCAGGCCGAATGGGATGTCCTGGTTCGGCACGAGCCGCTACTGGACCAATACACTCTGGTCACCTTCGTCGGGAGAGCTCGCCAGGAGCGACGCTACGCAACAATCGATGCCCTGGGCGCCGCGCTCGCGTTTGCCTACCAGGTTAACGTGAGGCCGGCCGAGGCCGGCCGCTACTACTACGCCGGAAGCCTGCAGGTCACCACGCTGTCCGACTCTGATCTGGATGAGCTGGAGCGATTCCTGGCGGGAGATATGGGCCGAGCCGGAGAGCGAGACGGAAACTTGGGTAACGCACTGGGACGCGAAGCCACCCGATTCCTGCTCCGACTCGCGGGTCTCCCCAGCCTGAGACTGGAAGTGAGAAGCGCACCCTTTACGGTTCACTGAACCGCTAAATCGTCCCGCCCAGCGCCCGCAGCGCTTCATCGCCATAGAAGAGCTTGATGTATTTGGCTTGGGTGACGGAAAGTCGGCGAACTGCCCAGGAGAGATGAACGAAGTGCGGCTCGTGTGGTGGTACCGCTGGATGCATGCCGCATTCCTGCGGCAGGTGGTTCCCCTTGCGAGTATTGCAGGAGCTGCAGGCGGTCACCACGTTGGTCCAGTCGTTGTCACCGCCGCGGGAGAGCGGGACCAGGTGATCCCGAGTCAGACACTCCCTGTGCCGCAGATCCGATTGCCCGCGATGACAGTACTGGCACCGGTACCCATCGCG
>DATFQK010000430.1:0-6814 GCA_035264345.1 Gemmatimonadales bacterium
GCGAATCGTGGCGACGTGCCGACGGCGTACCAAGCTTCCACTCGTGGCCAAGCTGTCGCCCCTGCTCCCGGATATCGGAGGGATGGCTGTGGTGGCCAGGGATGCGGGAGCCGATGCGGTCAGTGCGGTGAACACCATACCCGGAACCCTTTACGGCCCTGACGGGGCCGCTCGCGTGGGCCATGGTAGCGGCGGCGTGAGCGGACCACCGCTGTTGCCGGTTGGCATCCTGGCCGTGTCGCGCATCCTCGACCGCACCGGTGGAATTCCAGTGATCGGGGTCGGCGGGGTGCGATCAGCCGACGATGTGCGGCAGTACCTTCGGGCCGGCGCTTCGCTCGTGGCCATGGGTACCGGTGCCCTGGCCGATCCAAGACTACCCGAGCGGATCGTGCGAGATCTGGAGGGCCGTGGTGGCTGAGCTGATTTTGGCTCTGGATCTTCCCCGCGCCGAGGATGCCCTTACGCTGCTGGATCGGCTTCCGCCTCTCCGCTGGGTCAAGGTCGGCTCCATCATCATGACGCAGGAAGGCCCCGGGTTCGTCCGCCAGCTGATCGAGCGCGGCCTCGATGTTTTCCTCGATCTTAAGTGGCATGACATTCCGAACACTGTTGCCGGTGCGGTCAGCTCGGCCCGCGAGCTCGGCGTCAGCATGGCCACCGTTCACGTACTTGGGGGCAAGGCGATGCTCGAGGCAGCCGTCGCGGCGTCGGCGGGTGAGCTCGCCCTGGTCGGAGTGACCGTGCTTACGTCTCATGACGAGGCTTCCTACGAGCAGTCGCTGGGCCGAAGATCGGTGAATCTTGTAGCCGAAGTCGAGCGGTTGAGTCACATGGCGATCGGGGCCGGGTTGCAAGGACTGGTGTGCTCCCCGGGCGAGGTATCGGTCTTGCGTGAGCGGCTGGGGCCGAAGCCCTATCTGGTGGTTCCGGGGATCAGACGGGGCTCAGACGCCAGAGGTGACCAGGTTCGGGTGTCCTCTCCAGAGGACGCTATCCGACATGGAGCGACCCACCTGGTAGTTGGCCGACCGGTGCTTCAGGCCGCGAATCCGCGGACGGTTTTGGAAGAGCTCATGAAGGAGGCGGGGTGCGTTATTTCGTAATGGCCATGGCCCTGGCAGCAGCTCCTGCGGTCGGAAACGCTCAGGGCAACGACCTGGATCAGGCCGCCGAGAAGGCGCGGCAGGCGTGGTTCGCTCACAATACGGCCGCCCTCGTCGCCGAGAGCCCCCGCCTTCTGATCCAGTTGCCCGGAGCTGAACCGTCGGTGGCGCTGGGTCCGGACCAGGCTGCAGCCCTCCTCTCGAATTTTCTGGCTACCGGTCAGGAGGTGGAGACGGTGGTCCGGGCGGCGCGTGAGGTGGCACCCAACCAAGGGTATGTCGAGCTCCAGAGGAAATACCGCGTCGCCGGAACCCAGAACGTGCGGGTCCAGGTGCTCCTTCTGGGGTACCGCCGAAGTCACGAGGAGTGGACACTCGTGGAGTTCCGGGTGGTGGGCTAGGGGCCGCTTTCTCGATGCACAGTCTACACTTGCCTCACGGGGAGGTCACTTCTATATTGCCCTGCTAGCCCTAAACCTGGCCCGGAGAGAAGCGTGAAGGTTCGTTCCAGCGTGAAGCCGATTTGCGAGCACTGCAAAGTCATCAAGCGACAAGGCGTGGTCCGCATCATCTGCAAGCGCAATCCCAAGCACAAACAGCGGCAAGGCTGATCATGGCACGTATTGCTGGCGTGGATCTCCCGCGCGAGAAGCGGGTCGAGATTGCCCTCACCTACATCTTCGGCATTGGCCGGCCCACCAGCAGCCGCATCCTAGGCGAGACCGGGGTCAACCCGGACACCCGGGTGCGCGATCTGTCGGACGCGGAGGTGGCGCGGCTTCGCCAAATGATCGAACGGTCGGTCAAGGTTGAAGGAGCCCTGCGCACCGAAGTTGCCATGAACATCAAACGGCTGATGGACATCGGGAGCTATCGGGGCATTCGGCACCGCCGCGGCCTTCCGGTGCGGGGCCAGCGGACGCACACCAACGCAAGGACCAAGAAGGGTCCCCGGCGGGCTATTGCCGGCAAGAAGAAAGTGACGAAGAAGTAAGATGACTGCGCCGACACCAGCCAAGGCCCCGAGTCCCAAGCGTTCGAAGAAGGTGGTCGATTCCGAGGGGATCGCTCACATCTCGGCCACATTCAACAACCTGCTCATCACCATCACCGACATGCGGGGCAACGCCCTGGCGTGGGGTTCGGCGGGAAAAGCAGGGTTCAAGGGCTCCAAGAAGTCCACACCCTTCGCGGCCACAGTGGCGGCGGAAAACTGTGGACGGGAAGCGATGAACCTCGGGCTGCGTCGGGTGCACGTGCGGGTTCAAGGACCGGGCAGCGGACGCGAGTCGGCCATTCAGGCCCTCGCCTCGGTCGGGCTTCGGGTGGTGTCAATTCGCGATGTCACCCCCATTCCCCATAACGGTTGCCGTCCGCCCAAGAAGCGGCGGGTTTAGTGAGCTGGGAGTCAGGAGCTGGGAGTCGGGAGTTCGACCGACCTATGAGCTCCCGACTCCCGACTCCCGACTTTAGACTGGAGCAACACACGAAGTGACCATGACCATTGACCTGACCGGACTGGTTCGCCCCCATCTCGTCGAGATGACCAAGCGGGACGACAATCCCAATGCCGCCGAATTCCGTCTCCAGCCACTCGAGCGTGGCTTCGGTTACACCCTCGGCAATTCGCTCCGCCGGCTGTTGCTCTCCTCGCTGCGCGGAAGCGCGGTGTGGGGCTTCCGGCTGGACGGGGTTGTCCATGAGCATCAGACTGTGCAGGGCGTCCTCGAAGACGTGCACCAGATCGTGCAACGGCTGAAGGCGCTCACTCTCGTGCTGGCCGATAACGTCGACGATGCGGTGCTGCACATCCGTCGTGAGGGTGCCGGGCCGGTGTACGCCCGGGATATTCAGGAGCACGGGTCCGTCGTCATCAAGAACCCCGACCACCTGCTATTCACGCTGCAGGACGATCGGGACGTGAGCATGGAGCTCTACGTCAACAAGGGTCGCGGTTACGTCGAGGCTGAGATGCACCCGGCCGACCGGTCGCTTCCCATTGATCTGGTCCGGGTGGATGCCATCTACAATCCGGTGCGCCGGGCCAACTTCACGGTGGCGGAAACCCGTGTCGGCCAGCGCACTGACTACGACCGTCTCACCGTTTCGGTCGAAACCAACGGCACCCTCACCCCGGAAGATGCCATCGCCTATGCCGCGGCCTTGGCGCAGGTCCACTTCCAGTATTTCGTGGACTTCGGCAAGGTGCCGACCATGCGGGACGCCGGTGCCGCCACCGGCGGAGCGGCCGGCAGCAATCTGCGTCAGCGTCTGAGCCGCCCCATCGACGACTTCGGCCTCTCAGTCCGGTCGCTGAATTCCCTGAAGAACTCCAACATCCGGACTCTACGGGACCTGGTGGAGTTCTCGGAGGATGATCTCCTCAAGGTCAAGAACGTGGGCGAAAAGGCTCTCAGTGAAATCGCGGAGCTGCTTCAGCGCGAGGGACTAAACTTCGGAATGGCCTTTGAGGAGACCGACGGCGAGCTCAGGATCGTACGCCCGGGTGTCGCTCCGGTGGTGCAGCCGTCAACGACCATCATCGGAGACGGCACCTGATGCGGCATCGCGCCAAGGGCAGGCAGCTTTCCCGCACTTCCAGTCACAAGCGCGCCATGTTGAACAACATGGCCACCAGCCTTTTCGTGCATGGCCGGGTCATCACCACCGAGGCCAAGGCCAAGGAGCTGAGGCCTTTCGCCGAGAAGCTCATCACACTGGCGCGGCGGGGTGACCTCCACGCGAGGCGGCTGGTGGAGCGGCGGATCAAGGATCGGGAAACCCTTACTCGGCTGTTCGGCGAGATCGGGCCCCGCTTCGCGGCTCGTCCGGGGGGATACACCCGGATTCTCAAGCTGGGTCACCGCGAGGGAGATGGGGCCGATGTGGCGAGGATCGAGCTGCTTGCGGAGTGAGCGGCTGGTGGCCGGAAACGAACAAGGGGACCTTCGGGTCCCCTTTTTTCTGGAGTCAACTCGCCTGGTTGACTGGAGTCAACTCGCCTTCTTGATCCGATTACTCTTGAGGCACTGCGTGCAAACCCTGATCCGCTTGGGCGCGCCATCGACCAGAACGCGCACAGTCTGCAGATTGGGGTACCAGCGCCGCTTCGTGCGATTATTGGCGTGGCTGACGTTGTTGCCGGTAACCGGCCCTTTGGCGCACACGGCGCAAACCCGTGCCATAAGCTCCACCTTGGTATCTTGTCCGACGCGAGAAAGCCTTCAATCCTAACGAGGTCGGGCTGATGATACAACCGTGCCGGGAGCCAGCTCGTGCCTAGAGCACTGATTACCGGGGTCACCGGTCAGGACGGCTCGTACCTGGCGGAGCTGCTGCTCTCCAAGGGATATGAGGTGGTCGGGGTCGTCCGCCGGACCAGCCACCACAGCTACGAGCGGATCGAGCATCTGCTCGAACGCATCCAGGTCGTGGCGGCGGACCTGCTGGACCAGCACTCGCTCACGGTTGTTCTGCAGGAGACCCGGCCGGACGAGGTCTACAACCTGGCCGCCCAGTCCTACGTTCCCACCTCGTGGACTCAGCCGGTCCTCACCGGCGAATTCACCGCACTCGGCGTAACCCGAATTCTGGAGGCCATTCGCCTGGCCCACCCCCAGGCCAAGTTTTACCAGGCTAGCTCATCGGAGATGTTCGGCCGGGTTACCGAGACGCCGCAACGGGAAACCACCCCGTTTTATCCCCGCTCGCCCTATGGTGTCGCCAAGGTTTATGGCCACTGGATTACGGTCAACTACCGCGAGTCGTACAACCTCTACGCGGTCAGCGGTATTCTGTTCAATCACGAATCGCCTCGGCGAGGCATCGAGTTCGTCACTCGCAAGGTCACCGATGGGGTCGCCCGCATAAAGCTCGGCCTGGCCAAGGAGATCCCGCTGGGAAACCTGGACGCCCGTCGGGACTGGGGATACGCCGGCGATTACGTGGAAGCGATGTGGCGAATGCTGCAGCAGCCGACTCCGCAGGATTATGTGGTCGGAACCGGACAGACCCACAGCGTGCGCGACCTGGTGGAGGCCGCCTTCGGCCACGTGGGACTCGACTGGCGCAAGTACGTGAAGAGCGATCCCCGATACATGCGGCCGGCAGAGGTCGATCTACTCCAGGCAGACCCGACCAAGGCCAAGCGCGAGCTGGGTTGGAGTCCAAACGTCAAATTTCCCGAACTGGTGGCGATGATGGTCGACGCCGATCTCGAGCGGCTCCGCGGCAGATGAGGACTTCTCGGGGATGAGGGTGCTGGTGACCGGGGCGGACGGATTTGTCGGACGACGTTTGGTGGGACGGCTGACGGAGGCCGGGCACGAGGTGACCGCTGCCTGCAGGCCGGTGCAGGGGCAGCAGAACTTGGGCGGCGACCGCTGGGATAATCGGGTCCGAACGGTACCGTTGGAGCTCGATGACGACCGCTCTGTTCGCCGGGCGCTGAGCGATCCTCAGGATGCCGTCGTGCACCTGGCCGCGGTGGCATCGGTGCGGGAGGCTCGAGAGGATCCGGGGCGCGCATGGGTGATCAACGCCGCCGGCACCGCACGGGTCATGGACGCACTCATTTCGGCGCGGGAGCAAGGGCAGTCCGATCCCGTTGTGCTGAACGTCTCCAGCTCCGAGGTCTACGGCGCAGGTCCGGCGCTCCCACGAGCCGAGAGCGACCCTGTGCTGCCGCAGTCGCCCTACGCAGCCAGCAAGGCAGCAGCGGAGATCGCCGCGCTTGAGGCCTGGCGCCGGACCAAGCTCCGGGTGATTCTCGCGCGCCCTTTTACTCACACGGGACCGGGCCAGCGCCCTCCTTATGTGGTACCGGCATTCATCGAGCGGCTGCTGGCGGTGAAAGCCGGCGGACCTCGCCGGACGCCCACCGGCAATTTGAAGCCGGTGCGCGACCTGCTCGATGTTCGGGATGTGGTAGAGGCATATCTGGCGCTGATGCGCAGCGGGATCCCGGGTGAGACCTATAACATCGCGCGAGGGGAGGGAATTACGCTGGAACAGCTCTTTGGGCGGATCGCGGAGATCATCGGAGTAGAGGCGGAGCCGTTTCCCGATCCCAACCTGGTCCGGAGCGGCGACATCCCTCATCTCGTGGGTGATGCAACCAAGTTGCGGGAAACAACCGGTTGGTCGCCTGCCATCACCTTGAATCAGACCCTGCAGGACATGGTGGATGCCCAAACGCACTGATCTCTCGACCATCCTGCTCATCGGTTCGGGCCCGATCGTCATCGGGCAGGGAGCCGAATTCGACTACTCCGGCACTCAAGCGGTACGGGCGCTCAAGGAAGAGGGATACCGGGTCGTCCTGGTCAACTCGAATCCGGCTACCATCATGACCGATCCGGAACTGGCCGACCGCACCTACATCGAGCCGGTCACTCCGGAGTGGGTGGCCAAAGTCATCGAACGCGAGCGCCCCGAGGCCCTGTTGCCGACTATGGGAGGACAGACGGCGTTGAACGTGGCCATGGCCTTGCAGCGCAATGGCACGCTGGAGCGGTTCGGAGTCGAGCTGATTGGAGCCAACGAGCGGGCCATCCGTCTGGCCGAGGACCGGGAGGAATTTGCCCAGGCCATGAAGCGGATCGGTCTCGCCACTCCCGAAGGCCGCACGGTTCATGGCGTGGAGGAGGCCCTGGCTGCAGTTGAGGTGTCCGGCTACCCGGCCATTCTCCGTCCCTCCTTCACCCTGG
>DATFQK010000431.1:0-3483 GCA_035264345.1 Gemmatimonadales bacterium
CCACAGGGCCTGCCTATTTATTGTGCTGATCATGTGGCCCATGATGATGATTGGCCGTGGGCGCCGCCGTGTCCTGCGCCACACCGTACCGTGCCATCCGGTGCACGGGCAGCCCGACGTTGAGGCGGCTCCCGATGCTCAACGACCAGAAGGTGGTCTTGCCATAGAAGGACTGGGCGTCGAACAAGCCACCATTCACGTCGGCAATCCGGCCATACGACACCTCCACGAAGGGCAGAGCCGCCAGCGCCCTGGAAAGGGTGAGCTGAAATCCATACCCTGCGGTGTGGACCGTCCAGCGCGTGGTGCCGAGAATGGAGTTCTCCAGATGCGGCCGAGCCGAGCGGAATGGATCCAGGAGCCGCTCTTCCTCCGGGCGGTCGGTGCGCTCGAAGCGATACAGGAGACGATGACGGCCGGTGGTCCATGCACCTTCGGCCAGGACGCTGTGAAACACGAAGAACCCCTCCGCCTCCGAAGTTTGCGCCCACTCCAGCATGGCATAGGCCGGCGAGCCGCGCAGCGATCCGGTCCACCGGCCCGACGCGCTCCACTTGCTCTGATCGGTCCCGAATCCTTCCCGGTGCTCCGGAGAATGAACGTCGGCATGGGACCCTTGCAGCTCGAGATGCGCCACCGGGTAGACCGTAAGCCGGGCGGACCAGGAGTCCCCGAATCGTGACATGTTCGGCCAGCTCTCCGGCCGCTCCGGCTCATCGCCGTTGAAGAGACCTCCCTCCAGCAGAACCGGGCCTGCCCGCACCCCCAGGATGGTTAGGGCCCGTTCCAGGATCTGGGCGAGATGGTGATTCACCGGGTAGCGCACTGGCGGTCGTGACATCGGATCATCGGTCCCGAACGGCGCGAATCCCTTGCCGGCAGACAGCGAGGCTGTGACGGGTCCGAACTGGTGGAGGTAGGCGAGCATCACCTCGTGGACATAGGTATGGGGGTGCCGCCGGTCCATGAACCCCTCGCCCCAATCGCCCAGGGCGAGCTCGCCGTTGGGAATGGTCAGGCCCTCGAGGTTGAGCGTAGCCACTAGCCGCAGGCGATCCTCGAACGCGCCGCCGTGCGCCATCACGGTCGGCTGGACCACCCGCACTTCCCCCAGGGAGCCACCATGTGGTATCGGATCGACCCCGGTATACACCGGGACCGCGTTGGCCCCGAACCTGATCCAGGCGGGCGCCTGCCCCATCCCTCGGCCGGGAAGCAGGACCATCGCGATGGTCAGTAAGGCGAGGGAACGTCTCAGTCGGACTCGGCGACGGCCGCCCGACCGGAGGTGAGGCTGGCCCGAAGGAAGTCCCGGTTCATCCGGGTAATGGTGTCGATGCTGATGAGCTTGGGGCAGGCTTCCTGACACTCGCCGTAGAGGGTGCAACCACCGAAGTTCTCGATGTCCATCTGGGCTACCATCCTGAGAGCGCGGCGGTAGCGCTCCGGCTGGCCCTGAGGCAGGAGTCCCAGATGGGTCAGCTTGGCCGCGGTAAACAGCGAGGCCGAGCCGTTGGGGCAGGCTGCGGCGCAGGCGCCGCAGGCAATGCACTGCGCCGCGTCCATCGCGGTGTCTATGGTTTCCTTCGGGATCAGAATGGTGTTTCCGTCGGGGGCTCCGCCGGTCGGCGCGCTGACGTAGCCGCCGGCCTGAATGATCCGGTCCAAAGCCGTCCGGTCCACCACGAGATCTCGAACGATGGGAAATGCCCGAACCCGCCAGGGCTCGACGGTGATGACGTCGCCGTCCCTGAAGCTCCGCATATGGAGCTGACAGGTGGCGGTGCCCCGCATGGGGCCATGGGCCACGCCGTTGATCATCAGACTGCACGATCCGCATATCCCTTCCCGGCAGTCGTGATCGAAGGCAATCGGGACCTCTCCCCGCTGCATCAGTCCCTCGTTGACCACGTCGAGCATCTCGAGGAAAGACATATCCGGGCTGATCTCGGCGGCCTGGTATTCGACCAGGCGTCCCGGAGCGGAGGGGCTGGGCTGGCGCCAGACTCGGAGAGTGAGGTTCATGATTAGCTTGCGTCCGAGTCGTCAGTCGTCAGTCGCCAGTCGCCAGGGCTCTCCAAGAATGCCGGGTGAATTGCGTTGGCCTTGCAGGCTGAGCACTGGCGACTAGGGACTGGGGACTGGCGGCTCACTTATAACTCCGCTGCGCCAGGTGCACGTACTCGAACTCCAGCGGCTCCTTGTGCAGCCGGGGCTCGCGGTCTGCACCCGAGTATTCCCAGGCTGCCACGTAGGCGAAATCCTGATCGTTCCTGAGCGCCTCGCCGTCCGGCGTCTGGTACTCCACCCGGAAATGGCCGCCGCAAGACTCTTCCCGATGCAAGGCGTCCCGGCACATGAGCTCACTCAGCTCCAGGAAGTCGGCCACCCGGCCGGCCCGCTCCAGCGCCTGATTCAGCTCGGCATCGCTGCCGGGAACGTTGACGTTCCGCCAGAACTCCTCCCGCAGCACCGGTATCTGGGCCAGTGCTCCCCGAAGCCCCTCGGCACTCCGCGCCATTCCGCACTTGTCCCACATCAGCTTCCCCAGCTCGCGATGGAACGAATCCACCGTTCGCTTGCCTTTGATCCCGAGCAGCTTGTTGGTGTAGCCCGCGATCTCTGCCTCGGCGCGGACGCACTCGGGATGCGAGGGGTCGATCTTGTCCAGCCTAGCGGAAGCCAGATAGTCGGCGATGGTCGCCGGCAGGATGAAATAGCCGTCCGCCAGACCCTGCATCAGCGCGCTCGCACCCAGCCGATTGGCACCGTGATCCGAGAAGTTTGCCTCACCGATCACGTGCAAGCCGGGAATGGTGCTCATGAGGTTGTAATCCACCCACAGGCCGCCCATCGTGTAGTGAACGGCGGGGTAGATTCGCATCGGCGCCTGGTACGGATTCTCGTCGGTGATCCGCTGGTACATCTCGAAGAGATTGCCGTAGCGGTCTCGAATGGTGCGCTCGCCTAATCGTCTGATGGAGTCGGCAAAGTCGAGATACACGCCGAGTCCGCTTTCACCGACACCCCGGCCCTCGTCGCAGACCTCTTTGGCGGCCCGGGAGGCGATGTCACGGGGAGCCAGATTGCCGAAGCTGGGGTACTTCCGCTCCAGGTAATAATCCCGCTCCGACTCGGGAATCTGGGACGGCGGCCGCTTGTCGCCCTGGGTGCGGGGCACCCACACCCGTCCGTCATTCCGCAGCGACTCGCTCATCAGGGTGAGCTTCGACTGGTAATCGCCGCTCACCGGAATGCAGGTGGGATGGATCTGGGTATAGCAGGGGTTGGCGAACGCCGCTCCCCGCTTGTGTGCCCTCCAGATCGCGGTGGCGTTGGAGCCTTTGGCATTGGTCGAGAGATAAAAAACGTTGCCGTACCCGCCCGTGCCCAGCACCACCGCGTCTCCCACGTGCGAGGTGATCTTCCCCGAGACCATATCCCGGGTCACGATTCCCCGAGCGCGGCCATCGATGACGATCA
>DATFQK010000432.1:0-7456 GCA_035264345.1 Gemmatimonadales bacterium
TCCGCCTGGTCCAGCATTCTCCGCTCCTGCACCGCCGCCTCGGCCTCCAGCAGTGTCGGCGATCGAAACCGCCGGCTGCCGACTCGGACTGGTGTCCGCCTTCTCCGGCGCGACGACCTGGGCCTCGGGCGGAGCAACCGGACGACTGACAACAGGGCGCGGAGTCGGAACGGGAGGAGGTGCCCTGTGCACCGGAGGCGTTTCCGCCTTCGGCAATGAAGGCAGCGTAATATACGCCACCCGGGGACCTCCGCCACCGCCGCCGGCGCTCGCACTGCCCGGCCGTCCCGGCAAACCGGGAGCCGGTGTGCGGCCCCAGATTTTCTCTCCCTTGGCCACCAGCGCAGCCAGCAACACAACGTGCAAACCCAGCGACAGAATCAGGCCGAGCGGACGCTGGCGGGAAACTGGCGGCTCGAGGTTGAATGGCGCAGGGGGACGCGTGGCTGCCTCAGGTTGGAGGACGAGAAGCGTTCGACTGAACATACACCAGTGACGTTGCAGCGGGACACGAGAGCACGTTCGCACAGACGGGTAGGACGGGAGGGACGGGAAGGGCGGGAAGGTATGCTGGATAGGAGAAGAGGCAGTTAGGGAAGAACCCCTAGCTGCCTCTTTTTCCCAACTCTCATACTTCGGCCCTTCCCGTCCTTCCCGCCCTTCCCGACCTACTTCGGCGCCTGCTGCTTGTCCGCCTCCCGTGGGGTGAACCCGATGATCTGGACTCCCGCGCCACGGGCCACGTCCATTGCATCGATCACGTCCTGATAGAGCCGATTCGGTCCGGCCTTGATGAACAGGAGCTTGGCAGGACGTTGATCGTAGATCGCGTGGATCTGGGTGTCGAGCTGGTCCCGGGGGACCGGCTGGCCGTTGATGGAGTAACCTCCGCCGTCGGCCAGCTCGAGCACGATCTGGCTGGGCGGTGCCTTGGTCGTCTGGGGCGTATCGGGCGGCGGTACCTGGACATCGAGCGCCATCCGGCTCAAGGGCTGGGTGATCATGAAGATGATCAGCAGCACCAGAAGCACGTCGATCATTGGCGTAACGTTGATGTCGGACTGCACCCCACCGGACGAAGCCCCTGCGGTCATTGCCATGGTTACTTCTTCTCCTTCTTGCCTTCATCGCCGAACATCACCGTCTTGTTCGGTTCGGTGATCGCAGCCATGACCCGGACGCCGGAGCGCCGCGCCGTTTCGACAGCTTCCTGTACCTTGGAGTACTTCAGCTGGTTGTCGGCCTTGAAGTACAGGATCTTGTCTTCGGTGCGCGAAGCGAAGATCGAGCGAAGCTGGTCCTCCAGTGCGCCGCCCGGAAGAGGCCGGCCGTTCAGGAAATAATTCCCGCTCTGGTCGATGCCCAGCACTACTTCGTTCTCGCCTTCGGGCCGGGGATCCAGGTTCTTTCCCTTGGGCAGGGTGGCCTTGAAGCCGGCCGCGATCAACGGGGTCACGATCATGAAGATGATCAGGAGCACCAGCATCACGTCGATCATCGGCGTGACGTTGATGTCCGACTTGACCGCCGTCCCGCCAGCGCCGCCGCTACCCGTGGATATGGCCACTGCCGGTCACCGCCTTCTGGGCCTGGAATTCCTTGGTGAAGATCGAACGCCCGAACTCGCTCCCCACGCTCTTGATCAGGTAGTCGATCAGCTCCTTGGAGCCGTACGTCATCTCGACCGTCAAATTCTCGATCTTGGTGGTGAAGTAGTTGTAGGCCCACACCGCGGGGATCGCCACCATCAGACCGAATGCCGTGGTGATCAGGGCTTCGGCGATACCGGCGGAGATGCCGGCCAGACCGCCCGAGGCGCCCTGCTGCGCCATGCCCACGAACGCGTTCACGATACCCATGGTGGTGCCGAGCAGTCCGACGAAGGGCGCGGTCGAGCCGACCGTTCCCAGCACGCCGAGGCCCCGCTTGAACTCCGACAACACGATCAGCATCTGCCGCTCGACCGCCCGCTCGGCCGAGTTGATGTCGGCGGCGGTAATGGTGGCGCGGTCCCGCAGCAGAGGCTTCACCTCGAACAGCGCCTCACCCACGACCCGCGAGAGGTGGCTCTTCTTGTTCTTCTCCGCCAGCGCAATCGCCTGGTCCAGATTCTCCTCCTGGATGGCGCGGGAGAACTGGGGCGCAAACTTCCTGGTCTCGCGCTCACTCCGCTTCAGCTGGATGAGTTTGGTGATGACGATGGTGAGGGAATAGATGGACATGATCGCCATGACGATCACGATGCCCTTGGCAAAGGCACCCATCTGACCCCACAGGTGAAGTAGATCTACACTCATGTTGTGTTGCCTCCAGGGGGAACGAAAGCTACGGCTGCGAGCGCTATTGCTGCTTGAATGAGACTGCCTGCTGGACCAACTGCCGCACCGGCCGCCCCTTGAACTTGGCCGGCTTGAAGACGCTCTTCATGATGGCCTCCCGGGTCGGCTCCCCGAAGGCCGGGTGACTGGTCTTCATGACCTTGAGCGAATTGCTTTCCACGTGGCCGGTGGTGTCCACGATGAACTGCACCTCCACCCGCCCGGTGATCCCGGCGCTCGCCAGCACCGGCGGATAGCGCGGCTGGGGCTGGGAGATGACCTGCACCGGATCATCCAGCTGGGCCTCGAGGAACACTTCGCCGGTAACCGGACCGGTGCCGCCGACGACGCCGGTTCCGATGCCGCCCTCGACGCCCTTACCGGTAAAGTCCCGGGGATCGAACGGCTTCTCGTTCAGATCGATGGGCGGAATGTCCTTGGGGATGTCGGTCGGCGCCACCACCGTCTGGAACCCCTTGGGCGGCGGGTTGGCCGCCACCACCACGTCCGGCGGGGGCTGGTCCGGCGGTGGCTTGGGGGGCTCCGGCGGCTTGAGGAACACCATGGTGGTGTCCACCGGACGGTTCTTGACGCTCTCGGCCACGCCCTGGGTCGCCTTGATGGCGCCGACGATGATCAGGCCGTGCAGCAGGAGCGACAGAACCGTCTGTCCAAACGTGCGCTGGGTCTTCTGCTTGGATTCGATCAGGTTCTCGAACACGCAACTACCTCCAGGGGGAGGGTGATCGTGCCCGGAAAGTAAGGCGCGCTGAAAACACCTTCTTTGCCCTCAGATGTCATTTCGATTACAGCCGCATTAGCAGCTGACATCCGATGCATCCGCAGGGCGGACACAACCCTACTCTGAGCTGCGGGACTGCGGCGTGATCTGACTCACACGACCTTCGCCTATGTTATCCCTCGCCCTGGTTTTGGCAAGCAAACTGTTACCCGACATGATGGGCGCGATTTAGTGCGGCTGTGTACGCGATTTGAATCGAGCGAAGGGGATCACGTTTCAAGAAATGACCATTCACCACGGAAACACCAAGGCAGTGGCCACCGTCACGAGCGGGCGGAACGGGCCTGGGTTCGAAGGCAGGCTCCCAGGGGAGTGGTGGAGTGGCTGTCGCGGAGTCTGCCCGAGAGCCCAGGTCCGTTCCGCCCGCCACCAAACGAAATTCCTCGTCGCAGGGCTGTTCGCTTCGGGTGAGCCGATGCCCTTCCCGGCCGCAGGCGGGCGCTGCGTCACAAACAGATCCAGCATAGAGGCGGCCGCGCCCTAACGCGGCCTCCAGGGCAATCGGCTCACCCTGCGCTCTCGGATCAACTGTCGGCCACGATGTGCTGCCGCTAGCTCAACTCGGCTTCGGCAACCGCACGGTAAACGTCGATCCTCGGCCCGGCCGGCTTTGCACCGTGATCGAGCCGCCGTGAGCCTCAGCAATCCATTTTGTAATTGCCAGGCCCAGACCGGTGCCGGGGCGCTCGCCGGTGCGCGAGCGGGCCTGATCCGCCCGCCAGAAACGGTCGAAGATGTGGGGCAAGTCTCCCGGAGCGATACCGACGCCGCTGTCTCGCACCGTAAAGGTGACTGCTCCGTCGTCCTGCTCCAGATTCAACGCCACCGTGCCCCCCTGCGGCGTATACTTGATGGCGTTGGTCACCATGTTGAGCAGCATCTCCCGGATCCGGTGCCGGTCTACCGCGAGCCGCACCGGTGTCTCGGGCATGCTGTGCACCGCACTCACCCCCGCCTGCTCGCCCAGCATTCCAGCAGTCTCCGCCACGTCAGCCACTACCTCCCGGAGGTCGCTTTCCTCCACCGCCAGGGGCGCCCGTCCTTCGTCCGCCCGGGCGAGCGTGAGCAGATTCTCGACCATCTCCGTCATCTGATTGATCTGGGCCAGCGTTTCGTCCAGTGACTGGAGCATTTCCGGCGGCGTTCCCGGATGGATCAGGGCCCGCTCGACCCCGGCCCTCAGTACCATGAGCGGGGTCTTCAGCTCGTGGCTGGCGTCGGCGGTGAAGCGATGCAGGCTGGAGAAGCTCCGTTCCAGCCGGGTCAGCATCCCGTTCACCGTCGCGGCCAGCCGGGCGATCTCATCGCCGGTGAGCGGCACGGCCAACCGACGGTGCAGACTGGTGCCGTCGGAGATCGCGTCCACCTCGTCCATGATCCCTTGCACCGGTCTCAGGCTGGTGCCCGCGAGCCAGTTCCCCACCAGGATGGAGGCGACCAGGATCACTGGAGCTATCAGCAGCATCGAGCGAAGCAGGTCGGCCGGTCCGAACGACGCCTGCCTGGCCGGCGTTGCCACCAGGAGGCCGCCGATGGCAGGACCGGCGTTGTCTATCGGCGCGACCAGGTATCGCATGCTCCCCACCGGCGGTCCCACGTTGATCAGGCCCGAGTGGCGGGTGAGAGGAAGGGTGTCGAGCGGGGCGTTCAGTCGTTCCAGCGCCGGCGCGCTGAGCCCTCGGGCGATGTCGGAGAGCGCCAGGAGCTGGCCGGCAGTGTCGGCCACGATCAGGTAGTCGCGCGCAGCCTCGAGGTAGGCACTGATGCCCGGGTCCAGCGCGGGATTGAGATTGGCAGTGGTCACGATGCGACCCAGGACCTTGAACGACTGAGCCAGCCAGCTCTGCGCCAGGTCGGCTTCGAGCGTGAGCCGCTGGTCCAGCTCCCGCACGCTGGCCTGGCGGCGCTCGAAGTACAGCGCGGTTCCGAAGGCCAGCACCGTCACCGCGAGCGCCACCGTGTACCAGAAGGTGAGTCGCAGGCGGATGGTTGCCATGTCAGGCCTTTACGACGTACCCGACGCCGCGAACGGTGTGCACCAGCTTATGGGCCTGTCCGGTGTCCACCTTCTTGCGCAATCGGTTGATCACCACATCCACAATGTTGGTGCCGGGGTCGAAGTGATAGTCCCAGGCGTACTCGGTAATCAGCGTGCGGGACATTACCCTGCCGGCGTGCCGCATGAGATACTCCAGCACGGTGTACTCCTTGGGCGTGAGCTCGATCCGCTCCCCACCCCGCCTGACCTCCCGAGTCTCACCGTCCAGCTCCAGGTCACCCACCTTCAGCACCGGAGAGCGGATCTCTTTGGGCCGGCGGCCCAGAGCCTCCACCCGCGCCAGTAGCTCCTCGAAGGCGAATGGCTTGGTCACATAGTCGTCCGCACCGGAGCGCAGCGCCTGCACCTTGAAGTCCACCGCGTCCTGGGCGGTCAGCACCAGCACCGGCGTGGTGTTTCCCCGGTCGCGCAGAGTCCGCAACACCTCCAGGCCGTTCATCTCCGGCAGCCGGAGGTCCAATACGATCAGATCGTAGCGTCCGCCCGACGCCAGTCTCAGCCCTTCCATGCCGTCTTCCACCAGGTCGGCGTGATAGCGCTGCTCCTCCAGACCGCGTTTGACGTACTGGCCCACGGTGCGGTCGTCTTCCACCACCAGGATTTTCATGGGTGGACCGGCAGAAACACCCGGAAGGTCGATCCCCGCCCGGGCTGGCTCTCCACTTCGATCCGGCCCCGGTGGTCCTCGACGATGCCGTAGCAGATCGAGAGCCCGAGGCCGGTGCCGCGCCCCGGAGGCTTGGTGGTATAGAAGGGCTCGAAGATCTTGGACTGGTCGGCCCGGGGAATCCCGACGCCGTTGTCCTCGATCTCGGCTACCACTTCATCCGGCTGGTTGGGTTTACGGGCGGTCCGCACCGTCAGTTTCCCCCGGCCCTCGTGCAAGGCATCCACCGCGTTCAGCATCAGCGCCATGAACACCTGAGTGAGCTGCTCCGCGTTTCCGATGATGGGGGGAATCGAGCCGTCCAGCTCCCGGACCAGGGTGAGCCGCTTGAACTTCTGGTGGTGTTTCAACAGGAACAGCGTCTCCTCCAGAATCGTATTCAATGCGACGCTGGCCTTGGCCTTTCCCTTGGGGCGGCTGAAGTCGAGCAGGCCATCCACGATCCGGGTGCAGCGGTCGACTTCCTTGTCGATGATCTCCAGATACTCATCCACCCTGGTGCGCTCGGCCGGCTTCAGGGCATCCAGCCGCCCGCCGATCGCGGCGACGCAGGCACTGATGGTGGCCAGCGGATTGTTGATCTCGTGCATCACGCCGGCCGCGAGCTGGCCGATGGCCGCCAGCTTTTCACTCTGCATGATCTGCCCCTGGATCCTGCGCGACTCGGTCACGTCCTCACCGATGGTGATCACATGGCTGATCTCGTCGCCGTCGAGCCGCATCGGAATTTTGCTCAGGCGAAAGGACCGGAGCTCGCCACCGAGGGTGACATCGAGCTCGTCCTGCAGGATCTCGCCGGTCTGGAAGACCCGGTCGAAGTCGGCTCGGAGCATCTCCGGGGGCTGACGAGTCAGCACCTCGAACACCCGCCGCCCTACTACCTCATCCCGCCTCAGGCCGGGGGCGCCGACCTCCCGCTGCCGGTTCCAGATCTTGATCCGGAAGTCTCGATCGATCACGTAGAGTCCCACCGGCAGGCTGTCGATCACCAGGCTGATGAACCGCCGCTGTTCCTCGATCTCGCGGGACTGAGCCGCAACTTCTATGGCGAGATCGGCCGAGAGCGCCAGGGAGGCGAGGTAGGGCGCCAGCAGGTCGGCGATGATCACCAGGATCTCGCGCTGTTCCGGGTCCTGCTCCGGGAGCACGTCGAGTACCCCCATCAGGGTCTCTTCGTGCTCCAGGGAGAGCCGTACCCCCGATCCCTCGCGAGGAATGGCCTGGACCGAATCCACCAGCACCGGCTCGCCCCCCGATCGGGGCGAGCTGACCGCTCGAAACCCGCTCGTGTGAGTATCGCGAAACCACACCGTTACCCGAGCGGACGGCAGCCCGGTTCGCAGCAGTTCCGCCACGGCGGCCAGCGCATCGGCCGCCTCACTGCCGGAGTTGAGCAGCTTGGCGGCCTGGCCTACCAGCGCCACTCCGTCCGATGTCTTCAATGGGTGGTCCCCCGGCCGGGAGAGGCCACGGCCACACTCAGGATCCGCCAGTCATCATCGATCCGGCGGAGCACGATGTGCTCGACCCAGTCTCCCTCGATGGCAGTCGGTCCCGACGGAGTCACCCGCCGGGTGATCAGCCAGGCCGCGGCCAAATCCCCCTCCTGC
>DATFQK010000433.1:0-2484 GCA_035264345.1 Gemmatimonadales bacterium
ACCCGCTTCTCGAAGTCCTGTTCCCGGCCGGCGTAGTACGAGCCGTTCTCAGGGGAGACCCGCTGCAGGCCCGCCAGGATGTTCCGCGCGATGATGATCCCGTTTACGGGATCGGTGTGGATGTGCGGATTGCCGTCGACGTGGATGTCACCCTGAGCTCGGCTCAGCGAGATGGGAACTTCCATTAAATCAATCCCGCGAAATGCCGCCACGTATCCGGGGCCTCCGTCCATGATCTTCCGGTTGCCGGCCCGATCCAGGAGCGCCGGCACCCAGAGCTCGAGATCCATACCCGTGGTCACAAACAGATCGGCATTGCGGAGAATCGCCACAAAGCTCGGCTTCGGTTGCACGAAGTGGGGATCTTCGTCGCCCTGAGCAATGGAGGTTACGGTGCCCCGCTCGCCGATGATTTCTCGCGCAATGGCGCCGTAGGTCGTCAAGCTCGTGACGAGCTTGATCGGCGCGACAGCGGGGCTGCGGGGCGGTGGGGCAGTCATGCCACCTAAGAGGCCTGCAAGAATGAAGAGTGATGTGAACGTCATGATGTATTCCTTCAATGGACTGTGATCCTTCTGTTCGTCTCAGTGACTGCCCCGCCGCCCCGCTGCCCCGCTGTTCAATACGTCTCATGCTTGTGCGGGCCCATGGCCCACACCGCCTGAAACGTCAACAGGTTTTGGCTGCCCGCCAGATCGCTGTGACGGTGCTCGCCTTCCAGCCGGAGAAAAACGAACTCACTTTCCCACCAGGTGAGGTTCGGAGTAATTCGCCATTCGGTATCATCCGGGCCCCGCGGCGCCTCCACATAATCGTAGCGGGCACCGAAGACCCAGCGTTGGCTGGTTCGTGCCTGCAGATCCAGAAACGCGCCATACCGATTGGTGGTCACTCCGATCTCATCGGCGTGGAAGCGGTACCCTTCAGCGCGGAAGGTGACATCCCGCCGGGTGCCGGTCTGTGGCGGGCGATAAGTCAGCCGGAAGTCGAGTCCCGCAACCCGGCTGCGGAGATCGGCTCGTCGTGGTTGCCGCCCAGCCCGCTCACTCCCAGCTGGGCGTAGGTGCTCCGGCTGAGCTGCCAGAAGTTCTGCAGTCGCCCCAGCAGCACTAACGGATGGCCTCCGCTGAGCATCGGGTCGCTGTTGACGGTGGTGCCCTGTAACCAGACCTCGTGGGTAGCACCCGCGAGGGAGAACGGCAGCGCGGTGTACAGGGAGAGCCCGACTCCGGAGAGACCTTCCTCGCCGAAGTACCGCTGATACACCAGTGGATACTCGGTCTCGGGCAACGCATGCAGATGCCACCGGTTCAGGTCGCCTACCTGTTGGCGATATTTCCCAAGATCCACCCGGAGCCGGCCCGGCAGCCCGGTCCAGTAGATGTAGCCCTCCTCGATGCCCACCTCTTCATCCTCGAAGGTCATGAAGATCTTGGTACTGGAGTACGGATCGAGGGCCGACTGAAAGGCAAACTCGAACTCGCGGGGCACGAAGGTGTTTTCCTGCGGGCCTTCCCGAGCCACCAGCCGGATATCACCTGTGGCACTGATCTCGGGGTTGAGGAGGTTGGCTCCCCGAGGGCTTTGTTGGGATGGTGGAGTCTCTGGCTTCGGCTTCGTGGAGTCGGTTTGCCCTCCACCGCCGGCCTGCCCTGCCGCCTGAGCGGCGGCCGCCCGGATGGCTGCGAGATCGTCGGTCGAGTCCGGTCTCTGGGTCGGCGCTGGCCCGGGGGCCGCGCCCGGCGCGCAGCGGACCTGTCGGAGCGCGGCCAGCTTGCGCTCGAGGGACTGAACCTGCGTGGCGAGAGTGTCGGTCACCCGGTCTCCCGAGGGACCAGGAACAGCGGGCCCGGCCGCCGCCGGACAGAGTCCGGCTTCCAGCGAATCGATGCGCGCCGATAAGGCCGAGAGTGCCCGGTTCAGCGAATCGACCCGAGTACTGACCTGACTGTGAAGGTTGGATGCTGCTCCCAGCCAGAAGCCGGCGAGCAGAATGGCCGTGCGAGCACGGCGGTGCATAAATCCTCCGATCGTAAGAGGTACGCGTCGCTAGAGACGCGTTGGCTCAGACCGATCGGCGACTGGGGGGAGCTCTGGAACGCGCCGGACTGGCCGACGCGGAAAAGGCGGGTGAGTCGTCGTGCGCCAGCTGGACCAGCTGCTCGTCACCGGCGCGCAGGGTGAGGGTGCCCACCGCTTGGGCGGCATAGGGAGCGAATGCCGCCGCCTGGCAGAAGGCGCAGGTCGCCTCGTCGTGAACCGGTGCCGGGAGGGATTCCCGGGGGGTACTTACGACGGCTGCGGGAGCGGTCTTCGGTGCAAGGTTGAAGGGAGGGACAGCCGCAGGGCTCGGGCCTAGCTGGACACCGGCCAAGAGGACCGTGACAAGACCGGCCACGCTCGCTATCGAGCGAAGGGCTCCCATTCCCCTAAGGGTAGCGGCTTGCTCCACCGATTCAAGCTGTGCGGCGCATCGGGTCGTCC
>DATFQK010000434.1:0-5829 GCA_035264345.1 Gemmatimonadales bacterium
TTTCTCTTCATTGGGGTTGGATCCGACGCTTACATTTTACCGAAAGATCCAGGATGTAACCCCGCTCTCGAGGTGCTGCGAGCGGTTGCCGTCCGATATGCGGCTCACCGAATACCAAGCACACTGGGCTGCCCGCGCGGAGCTGTTGGCCAAGACTGGTGCACCCGCCGAAGCCCACTACGCACCTGCCGAACTATGCGAGGTGTATCTATGCGGGGATGGCGACTGCTCCCCTGGCTGATCACTTACGCGGTAGCGATGGCCTACGTCGAGTCGGCCGTCGTTGTGTACCTGCGAGCCATCTATTACCCAGGCGGCTTTTCCTTCCCGCTGGCCCTCATGCCCCCGGACATGGCCGCGGTCGAGATAGGTCGGGAGGTGGCTACAGTAATAATGTTGCTCGGCGTCGCCATGCTGGCCGGAACGGAGCGGTGGGACCGCTTCCTCGCGTTTTGCGTGAGCTTCGGCGCCTGGGATCTTTTCTATTACGTCTGGCTGTGGCTTCTGCTTGGGTGGCCGCGGTCCCTGCTTACCTGGGATGTGCTATTTCTGATTCCGGTGCCGTGGATCGGACCGGTCCTCGCCCCGGTGGTCGTGAGCAGCGCGCTTGTGATCGGGGGACTGCTGCTGTTGCGCAAGGGTGCGCGGGGTGAGCCCGTCAACCTTTCGGTCCCGCTGTGGATTCTGCTAGCCACCGGTGGGCTGCTGGTGCTCAGTTCCTTCATGCTCGACTTCCGCGTTGCCCTGCTTCAACTGGAGCCGCCACGCTTTCGGTGGGGATTGTTCGGCACCGGCGTGACCCTCGGCGTGTTCGCCTTGGTCCTGGCGCTTCGGAAGAGGTCGTGACCGCGAAGGCTTCGCTCCCTCCAAGGGAGCTGTCCGACGTGCCCGCGAATCATACGGGGTTCTCCCGCACCACTTCTCCCCAGGATCTCCACGCCACAGGGTACGAAGGAGTGGAGTCAGTTTGCATTTGTATGGTTCTCCGACTGAAGGCGGATGCGGCAACAATGCTGCGGGTTATAGAGTGGCCAGCAAACTGTTGAGTTGGCGGGCCGTGGGGAGGTGGAGAAACGACACTAGAGACGGTAGCAGTGGGCATAGAAAGGAAAGCTCTGACGCCCGAGTAAGTGGCCTCGGACCTTCCAGTTGCCCTCCTGGGCACGAGCCGAAGGCCACCTTTTGAAGGTGGAGGAGCCCTCCTTGGGCGCCTGTTATCTCATCGGCACTTGGCCCCGAAGTCGCTGTTGCGTCTGAGCATCTCACGGGAACTGAGCGGAACCGGGCGGACGCGAAGTGCACCCAGAGAACTACCGCCGGTGCTATCGTGAAGGATCTGGCCAATAGCGACTTGTACGGTTGACGCGGCTAGTCCTTTTTGTGCCTTTGGTCGATTGTGACGATGAAGTGGAGTTACCAACTAGCCGACGTGGTGGCCATGCATCTCCCAGTGTTCTGGACGCATCCTACCGGCCCTCTCCCCAGCTTGGCCACGTCGCAGCAGGCGCTGCGCGACAAGTTGCCCCCGGACCTGCCGCCCGGGCCTCCTTCGAGACCGGGTGGCGCTCTACCCCCCCGCTCCGAGAATCACGGCGCCGGCGGCTCCGTCGTGATCTCACCGCCGGTCACGACCGGGTGCATGACCCACCCGCCTGCCTCATGCCCGAAGCTCTGGCTCACGTCGAAATCCACCAACACGATCTTCTCCGGTCCGATGAGTTCCAGTGCGTTGCCGGCCATGGTCACCTTGAGCCCCGACTCCGCGAAGCTCGACGCCTGGAGCGGGCCGGTGGCCTCGCCGCCGCACTGAGTGGCGTCATATCCGTCGGTCGCGTACACGTCACTTCCGCCGCTGCCATTCTCCACTGCGAGACACGCCCCGGTGATCTTGAAGCGGAGCTGCTCATAGCTGCCGGAGGGCACCTCGACGCCCTGCACCAGAGCAGTGGCATTGGCCGCGAGCGTGAGCAGGTCCACCGTGGTCGGCGTCTGGGTGAGGACCTGCACCCCGCCCGAGCCCACCAGGTCCACTTCGCTGATCGTCACCACGGCGTGCTGCACGTCACCCGGGGCGTCCTTGAGCATGACCGAGAACGACGTAGTAGCGTTGGGGGCGTGGCCGTCACAAGCCGCGAACGCGACAAGTGCGAGGACGAGTGCGGCCCGGCGCTGGGTGGAGAGGGTGCGCATGGCATCTCCGAAGAAAGTTTGCGTTGGCTGGTGGTCAGTTTATCCATCGCACAGAACTCTGCAAAAGTCGGTCCCATGCGCGGACCGTGCAGATCGTTGCACAAGAACATGCTCGTCTATTGAGCGCAACACCCATGGAGATCGCCCAAAGTGAATCTGCCGTGGTGATTTAGGTACGCAGTCCTCGATGCTCGGCGAGTGATTGGTCCGGCAGGTTGCTCAAGCCGTGTGCCCCAGCAGCCTGACTCGGGATCAGGAGAGTCCTGGTTCACCCTAAAAGGGTGGCTTCGGCTCGAGCCCAGGAGGGACCACTGGAAGGCCCGGCACTACTTAACTTGTGTTGGGCCTTCCGACTATTAACTATCCGCCGTAGTGGATATAAGGACTCGTGGAGTCCCGCATTCCGTAGAGTTTGTCACATCCTCAAGCGAGCTCGTCAGCAACCGGGCTAACGGCGGCGGCATCTTCAAAGTTGAGGAAGGAGGGTAAGAAACTGGAACCCGCTTGCGGGGCCGCGCGCGGTTCAGTGCGCCGCCTGGTTCTGGGGATCGTCGGCCGGATTCACGTAAGTGACCTTCCACGGACCCATTCCGCTCACCTGGGTTACGGTGGGTCCGTTCGCTTCAACGAAGTGATGGGTGCCCGGCGGCATCACGGCGAAGCTTCCGGCCGGAAGCGGTTTCAACGCGGCAGCGTCGAACTTATCCCCTAGGCCCCAGCGGTAGGTCCCTTGGAGCACGGTTACCCGTTCGGCAACCGGGTGGAAATGGGGACCAATTCGATAGCCATCTGGAAACGACACTCGCATAGTGAAGGGACCAGGCTTCCGAGGGTCTCCCTCGAGGATCGACATTTTCGCCCCTGCGGGAATCCTGGGCGATGCCGGTGACCAGGTGACCTGATCGGGCGTCAGCATGACGGCGCCGTGCCCGGCCGAGGGAGCATCTTGGGCGAGGGCTATCCCAGCGGAAACGGAAAAGCCGAAAGCAAAGACAATCAGTCGCATCGAGTCTCCAGTAGTAGATGATCCCCGGGAGCAACAACAATCTGCGAAGTGATTCCCGGGAGCGCCAGCGCCGTGCCGCGCCCTTGTGTCGCTCCTACCTCACGCGACAAATTGGCCTGAGGCTCCTATCTGGCTTCGCATGGACAATCCCCAGCTCGATATCGGTGAGGTCACGCGGCTGCTTCGGAGCGCGCAGGCCGGAGACCCGGCCGCGCTCGAACTGCTGGTCCCCCTGGTCTACGACGATCTGCGCCGGCTGGCCCGGCTGCAGCTGGGACACGAGTTCGGCGAGCGCACCCTGAACGCCACCGCATTGGTGCATGAGTCCTACCTTAAATTCGGTGCGGGAGCATTCGCCGCCACTGATCGGGCCCACTTTCTCGCCATCGCCGCCCGCGCCATGCGCCAGGTCCTGGTCGATCACGCCCGCGACCGGAAGGCCGCCAAACGAGGTGGTGGGTCATGGGAGCGCACCACGCTGACCGACGGCGCCTGGGTAGGGGAGTTCGATCCTGATGGCGTGCTCCAGCTGGAAGAGGCCGTCGCGGCATTGGAGCCACGCCAGCGGCAAGTGGTCGAGTGCCGATTCTTCGGTGGCATGGAAGAGCAGGAGATCGCAGAGGCCCTCGGCGTCTCCGAGCGCACGGTGCACCGTGACTGGATGAAGGCGCGTGCCTGGCTCTACCGCTACCTTTACCCCGAGCCCACCCGGTGAGCGCTGCTCTGGATCAGACAATCCGTTTTTGCACCTCCGCTGACGGCGCACGCATCGCTTACTCCACTGTCGGGAGCGGGCCGCCCCTGGTCAAGGCCGCCAACTGGCTCAGTCATCTGGAATTCGACAATAACAGTCCGGTATGGCGTCACTGGATCCGGGAACTGTCCCGGTCTCACACCCTGGTCCGCTACGACGAGCGCGGGTGCGGGCTCTCCGACTGGCAGGTCGACGAGTTTTCGCTCGATGCCTGGGTGCGGGATCTCGAAGCCGTGGTGGACGCGCTGGGGCTGGAGCGGTTTCCGCTGCTCGGCATCTCGCAGGGTGGGGCCATTGCCATCGCCTATGCCACCCGTCATCCCGAGAGGGTCAGCCACCTCGTACTGTATGGGAGCTACGCCCGGGGTCAGTATCACCGAGGACTCTCGGATCGCGAGCGCGACGAGCTTGAGCTCCTCCTCAACCTGATCCGGGTCGGCTGGGGAAAGGACCATCCGGCCTTCCGTCAGGTCTTCACCAGCCTGTTCATCCCGGACGGGACACCCGAGCAGGTCAACTGGTTCAACGAGCTGCAGCGGATTTCGACCACGCCCCAGAACGCCGCCCGCATGTGCACCGCGTTTTTCAACTTGGACGTGCGGGACCTGACTCCGCAGATTCGAATTCCCACTCTGGTTCTGCATGGCACGGGCGACCTGCGGGTTCCCTTTGCCGAGGGTCGCCTGCTGGCCTCGCTCATTCCTGGTGCGCGGCTGGTCCCGATCGAGAGCCGCAATCATCTCATCCTCGAGCCCGAGCCGGGGTGGCCCCGTTTTCTCGCCGAGGTGCGGAGCTTCCTCGGAGTCCCGGCCGGGGCACTCGAGCCCTCCATCTCACGGCGGCGGCGGATCGAGGGCCTGTTGGACGAGGCACTCGATCTGGCACCCGGCAACCGCGCCGAGCTCCTGGCGCGGAAGTGCGAGGGCGACCCCCAGCTCAAAGAGGAGGTCGAGGTGCTGCTGGCGGGCGCCGAACGGAGTGGCGTGACCACGAAGCTCGCGCATGCCGTGGCGCGACCCCGGGCGCAACCGACCGCGCCGCCACCATCGCGTACGATCTCCCAGTATGAAATCCTGGACCAGCTGGGTGTCGGCGGCATGGGAGTGGTCTACAAGGCGCGTGATCAGCGGCTGCAGCGATTGGTGGCGCTCAAGTTTCTTCCCCCAGCGTTGAGTGCGGATCAGGAGCTGAAGCGCCGGTTCCTGCAGGAGGCCAAGGCGATCGCTTCACTCGACCACCCCAACGTCTGCACCATCTTCGAGATCGCCGAGCCCGAGGCCGGGCAGCTCGTCATCGTGATGCCCTTCTATGAAGGTGAAACCCTCAGGCAGAAGCTTGCCCGCGGGCCGCTGTCGCTCTCCCAGGCGCTCGACTATGCGCTTCAGATCGCCGAAGGGCTGGCCCATGCGCACGGGGCAGGAGTCGTGCATCGGGACATCAAGCCTGCCAACATCGTGGTGACATCCGGCGGCCGGGTGAAGATCCTCGACTTCGGCATCGCCAAGCTGTCGCAACCCGACACGGATCTGACCCGAACGGGCGCGGTGCTGGGTACGGTTGCCTACATGAGCCCGGAACAGTCGCGGGGCGAGGCGGTCGACCAGCGAAGCGATTTGTGGGCGCTCGGCGTGGTGCTCTATGAGATGATCACGGGCCGGACTCCATTCACGGCCGACTCCCTCCACGCGATGTTTTACGCCGTCCAGTGGCGGCACCCGGAGGAGATCACGCTGCGACAGCCGGAGGTGCCGCGCGCGCTCGAGATACTGGTGCACCGCCTCCTGGAGAAGGAGCCGGTTCACCGTTACCAGGATGCTCTCACTGTCGCCGCAGAGCTCGACGCACTTCGCACCGGGCTGAACGCATCCTCAACCCAGCA
>DATFQK010000435.1:0-4845 GCA_035264345.1 Gemmatimonadales bacterium
ACGAATCGGCTGGATCACCCTGAAGCCAGGCAGCCGGGACCCGAGGTATGGCGGAGTCGGCAACCGCTTCCATATGGCTCCGAGGAAATCCGGCATCACCGATAGTCAGGGGATAACCGCTGACAGTAGTGACTACGGCGAGAGTCAAGCCGAACTGCAGGGAATACATCACAGCGCTCCTTGTGTGGCACTCGTGCCGGCGGGCACGGCTGTTCTGAGCCGGGACAACACGCCGCCCTGCTCCATTCCATCGGTGATCAGCTGTAGATCGCGGGATCGGGGCTCGGGTGAAAGCTGCGCGATCTCCGCGAGTACCAGCTCCAGATCCTGCAGCAGCAACTTGGTCCGGGCATCGCTCGCCGCAGGCGAGTCGAGCAGCAGACGGTTGGTCGCTAGGAGCTGCCGAGCCGTTGCCGAGGCCAGCCGCTCGTTACCGGGCTTCCCCACGGAGGCGCGGAACAGCGTGAGAAACGCCTCCGATTGACTGAGGTGTTCGGTGGTGGCCACCCGGTAGGCTACTCCGCTCACCCGGGTGGCCGCTGCGGAGGCTGGTGCGGCAGCGGTGGTAGCCACCGTTGCCGGTTGGTGCACGGTCATACGGCCCAGCCCAATCCCGAGCGCCAGGACGGCGGCAATCCCGGCAGCCCAGCTGAGCGGGCGGATAGCAGGAAGGCGACGGAATGGGAGAACACGGAGGCGCTCCAGCTTCTCGGTTTTCTCCTTCGGCGCCGCCTTCTCCCCCTCCCGTGACGCCACAATGCGCTGCCAGAGCTCCTCCCGTGGTGTTTCGGGAGGATCGTTATACTCGCGAGCGGAGTCGCGCAGCAGATCGTCGAATCGGTCGTCCATCATTCCTCAGTCCTTGGCAAAGTCAGCCAGCGTTTCCCGGAGCCGAGCCCGGGCCCGGAATAACTGCGCCTTGGACGTTCCGGGGTGGACGCCGAGCGTGGCGCCGATCTCTTCGTGAGTGTACCCCTCGACGTCATGCATGATGAACACCGCTCGATATCCCTCCGGTAAACCATCGATTGCCTGATTGAGCCGGGTCTTGAGGTCCGGGTCGGCTTCCTGTCTTGTGGGCCCGGCAGGAGTGAAGTCGTCCAGCCCAACCTCGCGCTCGTTGCGCCGACGCACCTTGCGCAAACCATTCAGCGTCACCGAAATCGCAATCGATCCCAGCCACGTCGAGAGCGCCGCGTCACCCCGGAAGGTCTGCAGCCGGCTGAACGCGCGGATAAACGTTTCCTGGGTATAGTCCTGAGCTTTATCCATATCTCCTGCCATCCGGTACGCCAGTCGAAAGACCCGGTCCACGTGCGCATCGTAGAGGGCACGCTCGGCGCTCGGGTCTCCCGCCAAGACTCGACTGATCAGTTCGCGTTCTTCCACCGGCTCCGGAGCGTAGGTCGTTCGACTGAACCGCACCTCTGACACGCATGGCCGCCATATGGTTGCGTCGGGGGATCCGCCCGAGACCAAGCAACCTTCTGGAGTATTCTGGCATCTCAACACCACAACAGAAGCACGCACCCAGGCAACGAAGCTAACGCGAGGGAGTCATGATAGAGATTGCCAACCGCAAGCCGGTGAGGATTTTCAGAGTTTTGGACCGGGACGGAGAGCCGATTGGCCAGATCATCGGGCCGAAGGCCTCTCCAGTGATAGGCGTAGGTGCGAGGACGGTACTGCTGGTGCGCGGCGAGGGCGGCGGAGAGAAGCTGCTACAGGGCTGATCTCACTTTCCTCCCAATACTCTCTGCTGCGCCTCCAGCAGCTCCAGGCGGCTGTCGAGCACCCGGATTTCCTGATCGGATACCTCGATACTAGCGGCGGCCTGAGCTCTCTGAGCCTCGAGGGTCTGCTTTTCCAACTCCCCGATTACCCGATCCAGGCTGGCTCCCCCGGCCCCCCCAACGGGCGCCCGGAGCCGTCCGGTGCGACGGGTCGCTAACTGGAGCTCCAGCTCCAAGGCCTTCTTGTTCAGGTCGGCGAAATCAGCCCGCTTGCTTTCCAGCTCGGTTTCCGCCTCCCGCAGCTCCTCCCGGCGCTTCAAGAGCTCGATCTCCCGCTCGGCCGCCTTCCGCTCTGCCTCGAGTCCCACCCGGTCCGCCTCGCGGTTCTCCTTCTTGGCCACATTGATGCGGTCCTTGATCCGGACGATCTCGACCTTCTTGAACTCGATCCTGGAGGTGGCGCCGAGCCGCATGGTCTCGGCCTGCTGCCGAGCCTTTTCGGCCGCCTGGATGGCGGCAGCGGTGGCGCGGATCTGCTTTCTGATGCTGACCGTATCCCTCGGCGGTACCAGCATGATGAAGCTGTCGAAGCCGCTAGGCGCGGTGCCTCCGCCCTTGCTTTGAGCCCCCAATACGGGCGGAGCCATCAGGAGCAGAGTCAGAAGCAGCATCCAGCATCGGGCCATATGCGAGAATCCTTGGCCGGCGGCCACAGGGGTCGGAGAGGAGCTGCACTTGAAGTACCGAGCGAAGTATCGGGCGGAAGTCGGTTCAGCTTAACCCAGACCGAGCAAAGACTCGCCCCGAGCATGGCATCTAAGTCGTTATTACAGGCCAGCTTTCCCCGGTAGTCCGGCGTTGCTGCCCGGCCTGATGCCCGACTATATTTCTCCGCCTAGACGCCTCCCCTGGCCGTCATAGCCCCAGCACAGGAAATCCATGACAGCACCGAACTCGCGCGAACGGATTCTGCCCCGGCTCATCGAAGAGGAAATGCAGCAGTCGTTCATCAATTACTCGATGAGCGTCATCGTTTCCCGCGCTCTGCCGGACGTGCGTGATGGTTTGAAACCGGTCCACCGGCGGATCCTGTACGCCATGAATGAGCTGGGGCTGGTGCCCGGCCGCGCGTACAAGAAATCGGCTACCGTCGTGGGCGACGTTCTCGGCAAGTACCATCCGCATGGCGACGGGTCGGTTTACGACGCGCTGGTCCGTATGGTCCAGGAGTTCTCCTTGCGGTACCCGCTGGTAGACGGTCAGGGGAATTTCGGTTCAGTGGATGGTGACCCCGCGGCCGCTTATCGGTACACCGAAGCGAGGCTCACCCGCATCGCCATGGCCATGCTGGAGGACATCGACAAGAACACCGTCGACTTCCAGGCCAACTTCGACGACCGGCTGCAGGAACCAACGGTTCTTCCGGCCAAGATTCCCAACCTGCTGGTGAACGGCTCCAGCGGCATCGCTGTTGGCATGGCCACCAACATCCCGCCGCACAACCTGCGTGAGATCGTCAAGGGCGTCCAGCTGCTGGTGGATAATCCCGAAGCGACCATCGGTGAGCTGCGGAAGGTCATCAAGGGACCCGATTTTCCCACCGGTGCCTACATCTACGGGCGGGAGGGAATCAAGGAAGCCTACGAGACCGGCCGGGGACGGGTCGTGATGCGGGCCCGGGCCCAAATCGAGGAGCGGGAAACCAGCAGCCGGTCACAGATCGTGGTGACCGAGATCCCCTACCAGGTGAACAAGGAAAACCTGGTCAAGGCGATCGCCGAGCTCGCCGCCGAGAAGAAGATCGAGGGGATTACCGGGATCAATGACGAGTCCGACAAGGACGGGATGCGAATCGTCATCGAGCTCAAGCGGGACGCCATTCCCAACGTGGTGCTGAATCAGCTGTACAAACACACCCAGATGCAGACCACCTTCGGGGTGATCATGCTGGCGCTCACCAACGGCGCGCCGAAGATCATGAACCTGAAGGAGCTGCTCCAGCACTTCATCGATCACCGGCACAACGTCGTTGTCCGGCGCACGCAGTTCGATCTCGACGCCGCGCAGGCCCGGGAGCACATCCTGGACGGACTGAAGATCGCCGTCGACAACATCGACGAGGTGATCAAAATCATCCGGGGGTCGGAGGATACCGCCCAAGCCGATGCTCGGCTCCGGAAGCGGTTCGGCTTCAGTGAGAAGCAGAGCGACGCGATTTTGAACATGCGGCTGGCCAAGCTCACCGGGCTGGAGATCGAGAAGCTGGACGCGGAACTGAAGGAGGTGCGCGCCACGATCAAGGAGCTGAAGGGAATTCTGGCCTCCAAGCCCAAGCGGATGGCCATTCTGAAGGAGGAGATGGAGGAGATCGCGGGCACCTTCGGAGACGACCGCCGCACCGAGATCGTGGCCGACCAGGGCGAGTTCACGGTCGAGGATCTGATCGCCGAAGAGGATATGGTGATCACCATCTCCCACAGCGGCTACATCAAGCGAATCCCGATCACGACCTACAAACGGCAGCGGCGCGGAGGACGGGGACTTACGGGGGCCGATCTCAAGGCCGATGACTGGGTGGAGCATTTGTTCATCGCCAGTACCCACGACTACCTGATGTTCTTCAGCAACAAGGGCCAGGTCTACTGGCTCAAGGTGCACGAGATTCCTCAGGCGGGCCGGGCGGCCAGAGGCAAGCCGGTGATCAACTGCATCGCCGTCAAACCGGACGAGCAGATCGCGGCCCTGGTGCCGGTGCGGGAATTCACCGACGACAAGTGCCTGATTTTTGCCACCAGGCAGGGAACGGTGAAGAAGACGGTGCTGTCGGCCTATGGCAACGTACGAGCCACCGGTATTTGCGGCATCAACATCGAAAAGGGCGACGAGCTGATCGACGTCCAGGTGTGCGACCAGAACAGCGACATCATTCTGGCTACCAAGGACGGGATGAGTATCCGGTTCCATCAGGGCGACGTGCGCGATATGGGCCGGGCCACCACCGGAGTCAAAGGGATCGAGCTGGAAAAGGACGACGAGGTCATCGGGATGGTGGTGGTGCGGCGCGACGCGAGCCTTCTGGTGGTAAGTGAGAAGGGCTATGGCAAGCGATCGG
>DATFQK010000436.1:0-10191 GCA_035264345.1 Gemmatimonadales bacterium
CCGAGAAGATCAGATCGAAGGAGGGGATCTTCTTCTCGATCAAGCTCCATTCATCGACCCGCCGGGCGCCTTCCAACAGCAGAGCCTCGGGACTGATCCGAACCAGAAAGTCTTCCCGCTCCGGTTTGACGCCGGCCTCGAAGTTGAAAGTTCCCGCGGTCCAGGTGAACAGGTAGTACACCGCCTCTTCGATCTGGAGGCGCATGTAGTCCTCCAGCTCGGCCCGGGTCAGGATGCCGAGCCCTACCAGTATCTCTCCCAGCTTGTGCTGCCGGTCGTCGTCCTGCGCCTCGATCGCCTGCTGGAGCTGCTCGGCACTGATGCGGCCTTTGCGGAGCAGGATATCGCCCAACCGGTCCCGCCGATTGACGATGGATGCGTAGACAATCTGCCCCTCATCGAGATAGATCGTGCCGAAATTGTGCTGATCGGCGAGTGCCAGACAGCCCGTTCGCCGGCCGAGGAAGAGCAGCTGGATGACATCGGGGAGACTGGCCTCCTTGAGGCTTCCTTTGATGGCCATCAGCGCCACTCCTCGACGATGCGATCACCGACATCAGGCCAGTCCCAAACTATTTTCTCCCGGCTCTTGATGCCGCCGGCGGGTGCCACCACGCCGCTTGACCGGGTCGAGGACTTCCGAGGTGGTTTGGGTTGGGATCCTTCGAGTACTTCCCGAGCCAACGTGACCGTTGGCAGGCTACCCTGCGCCTCAGCCGCATTAAGAATCCGCTGAAGCAGACCGTGTACCGCCCTGATGGACTCCACCGGACGCGAGCCGACATAAGCCGCCAACTCCGGGTCGACCGTGCCCACCTTGGCCTGCAGCGATCGCTCGACGACCTGCTGGCGAACTTCCCGTTCCGGAGCCGGCAAATCCACGACCAGCCCGCCCTCGAGCCGGGTCCGGAGCCGGCCCTCCACCGACTTCATCTCCGCCAGTGGAACGGCCGAGGTGAAGACCATTTGTCGGCCGGATTCGATCAGGAAGTTGAAAAGGACGAAGAGCTCGTCCTGGGTTCGATCTTTCTCGGCGACGAGATGGACATCGTCCAGCAGAAAGGCCGCGGCACCCCGGTACCGTGCCCGCCACGCTGGAACGGCGTCGCGATCAATGGCCTCGATCAGCTCTCCGGTGAACTCGTGAGCGCTGAGGCAGCCCACCGGGCCCTTTAACCGCGCCGCCAGAGCATTCCCCAGAGCGTGCAGCAGGTGCGTCTTCCCCACCCCACTCGCGCCAACAATGACCAGAGGGTTGTAACGATGGGCGGGTTCCCCGGCGATGGCCCGGGCGGCCTGCAGCGCCATGCGATTGCCGGGACTCTCGAAGAGGTCGTCCAGCCGCCAGATCGGAAGCGGAGCCGGCGGGGGGTGTGCGCCCTCACGGGCACGTTGGGTTACGGTCTCCGCGCCCGCGATGTCCTCCGGGTCGCGAAAGGCGCTGGAGCCGGCCAGCGATGGAGCCAGCTCCGAGGCCTCGGCATGAAGCGCCTGGAGCCGGCGCACGTCGGACTCGAACTGACGGAGCACCTGCTCCGGATCCGTGGTCATCTCCTGCTGCAGCAACGCCTCGAGCCGCGCGGTACTGAATCCTTCTCCCTCCCACCGGAGAATCGCCGCTGCCACCTTGGTTCGCCATGAATCCACCTGCTGGGCTACCGTGGCGGAGACCTCCGACAGAAAATCGCTGAACTCGTCGACTCGTGCCGCATTTCCCGTCTTCGGGGGTTGCTCCGCAACCAGTTCTGCTCCCCCGGCAAGCGCCCGAGCCTGAGCCGGCTGGAGCGGAGTATCACTCACCGCCTGAAAGGCGACCAGCCGATTCAGCGCGCCGAGCAGCTCACGCACGTTGTCGATCACCAGCGACCCTACAGCCTCGAGCACACCCTCACCAAAGCTGGCGCGCCGTTCGTCCGCTTTTCGGCGGAGAATAGCCACCCGGGTCTCATAATCGGGAGCCGCGATATCGATCACCAGGCCGCCGGCAAAGCGGCGGATGAGCCGCTCGTCCAGCGCTTCGATCTCGGCCGGCGGACGGTCGCTGGTCAGCACGATTTGACGATTGGTAGTCTGCAGCGCGTCACTGAGCCGGAGCAGCTCAGCCTGCATCTCCCGGCGGTGAGTCAGGAACTGCACATCGTCAACCAGGAGCAGATCCACATCACTGAACCGGCGGCGGTAGGCCTCACCCTGCCCTGCCGCGACCGCTGCGTGGAAGGATTCGACGAACTCGTCCAACGTGAGGTATTCGACCGTCAGCCGGGGGTTGATGGCCCGGGCTGCGTGCCCAATGCCCATCAAGAGATGGGTCTTGCCCAACCCGGGGCGGGCATAAATAAAGAGCGGGTTGTACACCGTTCCCGGAGACTCGGCAACCGCCTTGGCGGCGGTGAATGCCAGGCGATTGGCCGCACCCACGACCAGCGTGTCGAATCGGTAAAGCGGGTTGAGCGTAGCAGTCACGCGACGGCGCTCCCCGCGGCCAGACGCTTCAGGACCTGTTCCGATATCCCTTTCAGGGTTTCGAACACGCCGCTCCCATGCAGAGCGTCGGCGCTGAAGCTCTGAACCGCCCGGAAGTTCAAGGCGTCATCCATCTCCTCCGGAGTGAGTATCAGGTCGCGCGGGAGATCCTGCTTGTTGTACTGGAACACCACCGGGAGCTGCCGGATATCCACGCCCTGCGCCAGCAGATTATCCTGCAGGTTCTGCAGACTCTCGAGATTGTCGTCGAAGCGGCGGGCCTGGCTGTCGGCTACGAATACGACTCCGTCGGCCCCCTGCAGTACCAGCTTCCGGGTTGCGTTGTAGTAACTCTGGCCCGGCACCGTGTAGAGCTGGAACTTGGTGGTGAAGCCGGAAATCGATCCCAGCTCCAGCGGGAGAAAGTCGAAGAACAGCGTGCGGTCGGTCTGGGTAGCCAGCGACACCATGCGGCCCCGGCGGGATTCGGGAACGCGGCCATAGACGTACTGCAGGTTCGTCGTCTTGCCCGAGCGGCCGGGGCCGTAGTAGACGATCTTGCAGGTGATTTCGCGGGCGGTGAAGTTGACCAGAGACATTCGCTACCGTCCAAAGAGTTCTTTGAGGCTCGTGTCCAGCTCACGCTCGAAGTTTTCCGGCAATGGCTGGTTCTCCGGCGGCTGCCGCGGGGCTGCTTGAACCAGTTCCTCCACCATCTGGTCGAAAAAGAGCTGCACCAGTCCCACCGACGTCTCCGATCCATATACCACCAGACCAATCCACCGCCCCCGCGGCGTGCCGAAGGCGGAGAGCATGCAGCTCTGGCGGTTTCCCCCGTGCACCAGTGCGCCAAACCGGGACGCTCCCATCAATCGGGCGAGCTCTTCGGTCGAAGCCACGATGGCGGCTCCCAGCGCTGCCGCGGTCATCACCTCTACCGACCGGGAGAATCCATGCTGGGCCACGACCTGACCCGAGGTCGTCATCAGCAGGATGAGTCGGGCGGAGGATTCGGTGATGAAGGTTTGCAGTGGCACCGCCACCCAGGGCTCGAGCGCACGCATCAGGCCAGGCGACCCACCGCATCCAGCATCTGAACCCGGGCCAGTCCCAGGTTTGCATCGGTCTCTGCCACTGCTACCAGCACCAGATCGCTTCGGCCCGGTGCCGCCAGCACCGACCCGTTGTTGCCCCGCAAGTGCACGAACGTGGGCGCCGGCATGCCGGCTTGCTGTGTGGCGCGATCCAGCCGCTGGACCAGACTGGGTGCCAGAGCGGCAATGGCCCGGCCGTCGATCCCGTCCATCAGCCTCTCGGCAACGACGAGTCCATCAGTGCCCGAGATCAGCAGGGAGCCCTTGACCCCGGGTACCTGAGTCACCCGCTCCAGCGTGGCTTGGGCATCCGTCATGCGTGACTCTCCAGCCAGGCTCGCGCCTCGCGGGCGGCGCGCTCAGCGATCAGCCCGAGCCGCGCCATTGGCAGAGAGGGATCTCTCACCGTGAGCAGCATCGTGTCCGGCGTGGGTGCCACCAGAAACAGGTTTCCTTCGGGCGACTCCACCGCGATGGCCTGCCATCCGCCCAGGCCGAGCAAGCGGCTCGTCCGGCTGGCTTCCTTGGACACTCCGGCGAGCTCGGCCGCCACCCGATCACCTACATCTTCATTGCCGGGACTGAACAGAGTTCCATTCAGCCGCAGGCCCTTGGCATCCACCAGCATGATGCCGTGATCGGCCCGCCCGTTGGCTTGGCTGGTGCCGTTCACGGCGTGAGACGCGGGAGTGAGCGGAGCCTCAACCGAGGCCTTGGGTTGGCGCGCTGACGGAGCCGACCCACTGGCCGGAGCCACACCCGCCCCCTTCACCCGCTCAACGGCCTGACCGATGGTGGGATCGTCGGGGTCGATCTCGGCGGCGCGGCGGAGATGCTCCAGAGCCGCAGGAACGTCGCCGGCGCGGAAGTACAGGAAGGCAATGCCCTTCAGGGCGCCGATGCGCATGGGGTCAAACCGAAGCGCTTCAGCCCAGGCATCGAAGGCGCCCGCAAGATCGCCCTGATCCCCCAGGATCCTGCCGAGCAGATCGTGAGCGTCAGCCAGGGCGGGATATCGGCTGAGGCCACCCCGCGCCACCTTGTAGGCGGCGTCGAGCTGCCCTCGTCGGCGCAGCGCTTCACCCAGCTCCAGAAAGGCCAGGCTCGCAGGCTCATCCGCCAATCGGGCAGTCAAGGTCTTGATGTCGTCACTCACGATAGCTCTCCAGCTCTTCTGCCAGGATTTCAGCTGCCTGTCTCAAGCGCTCAACCTCGGGGGCGAGCGCCTCTTCCGCGGGCGTCCGCGTGCCTAGGCGGGACCAGCTCTTCCAGGTCTCTGCTGCGCCGCGAAAACGTCCGAGAGCCGCCTGACACAGGCCCATCAGCCGTCGCGCCTCCGGCATCAGCGGATCCGCCCGAAGAACCTCTTGCACCGCCTGGGCTGCCTTGTCGAATTGTCCCTTGGCCAATGCTTCACGCACGGGGAGAAGCGGCGTATTGTGATCCTTTCCGTTTTCTCCCGGGGCACCTGCATCCAGTACCACAACCCCTGCTTCAGCCAGGGTGTAGATGGTGCGGGCCACATCGAACTCGGATTTGCCCAGGAGGTCAGCCAGCGTTTGCAGGTCCCGCAAGCCGTCTACCGCCGCCAGCACCTCCCACTGGAACGGAAGCAAATCCAGCTTGCCCTTTGCCGTCGAGTCCGGCGGTGGAAGCTTGGGCACGACCCGCAGGTGAGGCAGCTTGTCTTCCATCCGGGACCACTCGTCCGAGCGCCGGGCGGACTCCATCAGCAGGCCTTCGGTGGGAATCCGGACCGGGGACTCGACCAATGCCTCCGACACGGCCGATTCCTCGAAGCGGAAACGCCCCTCGGTCCAACCGAGCAGGTCCAGGATCGCTTCCTCGATCTGCGCCTTCAATTGCCGGTCGAGCTCTCGCCGGTTGATCGCGCCATTCGCCACCAAGATGTCTCCCAGACGGCGGGTGTCTCCCTTCTCCTGCTGGGCAAGTGCCCGATCCAGATCCTTGGCCGAGACCTTGCCCAGCCGCACCAGGCGAGCCCCGAAACGTTGCGGGTTCTTTCCCATGCTGGCGGCAACCACGCCGCCCCGGTCGAACGTGACCGATGCCGAGGTCTGGCGCAGCTCGGAGGTAACGCGCAGGACTCCGGTCTTCCGACCCAGATCAAGCAGCTGAAAGACGTCCTGGATATGGAACTCCTTCAGCGGACCTTCGAGCGCCATGTGTCAGCTTGCCCCCGCAAAAATGTGCTGGAGGTCGCGGGCAGATCGGGCCCGGCTCCGGGCCTCGGTGGCGAAAGGTCCATCCGGATCCAGCTCAATCACCCGCTCCCACACTTGAACCGCCTGGTCGAACTGACGTTGGCGGGCGAAGCCAGTACCCTGGTGGTACAGCGCCGCCGGATGGTCAGGGTCAAACCGGAGCACCCGCGCGAAGGCCTCGAGGGCCTGGACCGTTCGTCCATCCTCTAGCAAGGCGCCGCCCAGCGCCGTCAGCGCCTCCAGCTCATAAGGATCGGCTTCCAGGACCTGGACCAACACTGGAATGGCGGCCTGAGCCGATTCCGTCCGGCGAATGAGGTCGGCCAGCGCCAGTGCGGCCGGGGCATAGGTGGGTAGCAGGTCGAGCGCTCGCTCGTAAGCGGCTCGGGCGGAGCCCCAGTGATGCTGTTCCTCCTCCAACGCGCCGAGCTCGCACCAGACTCGAACCAGAGAAGGATCCAGCTGCAGCGCCGATTGGAAGGCGGTGAGTGCACCGCTCCTATCACCCAGTTGGACCGAGGCTTGGGCCTGGAGATGAAAGAGGTCGGCCTGGCCCGGCGCGATCGCCTGGGCTCTCCGAACTGTCTCGAGCGCACCGGCGGCATCGCCGACGGCGAGTCTTACCCGGGCCCTGGTTCCCAGAACCGCCGCGTCGCCCGTGGCTCGTGACGCCAGCTCATCGGCCAGGGGAGCGGCCTCGGCCCCACGGCCGAGCGAGAGCAGCGCCCTGATTTCTCCGAGCAGCGCCCCGGTGTGCGCTTTAGCCAGAATCCGCGACTCGCGGTAGCGCTCCAGCGCCTCGCCATAGAGGCCACGGCGAGCGTAGATGTCGCCCAGAAGCACTGTGGTGGGCGCGGTGGGAGCACCTCGGGCCATGGCGCGATTGAGCTCGCTCGAGGCCTGGTCGAGCAACCCCCTGGCGATGAGATCACGGGCTACGTTCAGCGATTCTTCGGCGGGCCCGGCCCGCGGAGTTGGAGTGCTGGCCGGAGCAAGCTCCTCGAACAGCCGATCCAGCACCGGCGACTCGAAGCTGAATTCCCCGGCCAGCTCATCGCCGCTCACATCGGCCACCAGCTCGGGGGCGATGGCGATAGTCGGGTCCTCGTACTGGAGGTCGATGGTAAGCGCAAACTTCTGCGGGACGTAGAGCGGGTCGAGCTCGAGCGCGCGTTGCGTCTCCCGCAGCGCACCGTCGAAGTCGCCCAACTGGCTCAGTACAAAGCTCAGGTTGTAGTGCGCCGGGGCGAAATTGCTGTCCAGGTCCACCGCTCGCCCAAAAGCGTTGCGGGCGTCCTCCAAGCGTTTCATCTCCACCAGCACCAATCCGACCCCATTCCAACCGATGGCACTGGCCGGCTGCTCCGCCAGCGCGTGCTGGTACTCCTCCAGCGCGGACTTGTACTGCCGCTGCTGGAGGAACAGCAGCGCCAGGTTGAGCCGCGCTGTGAGCAGCGGCTGGTCACCAGTGAGCGCTTTACGAAACGCGCTGACAGCTTTGTCGTTTCCAGTGTCACTGGCCCGAATGACGCCCAGATTGTTCCAGGCCAGCCGATACGCGACGTCGGTGGCCACGGCCTTTTCGTAGGAGGCAATGGCCTCCTTCCGTCTGCCCGACTGATGCAGGCAGACGCCGCGCTCATTCCAGAGCTTGGGCGAATCCGGGTGGTGCTTCACCAGATCGTCGTAGAGCTTCAGCGCTGCGGTGAGGTCGCGCCGCAGGATGTGAACCTCGGCCATGGCCTGGAGGTTGAGCCGGCGGTCCTCCCCGGCATCGAGCGCCAGCTGGTACTCCCGCAACGAATCGTCGTAATAGCCCTGCTGCCGAAGGGCGAGACCCAGGTTGTAGTGCGCCAGGAGCGAGCCGGGGACAGAAAGCGGGGCAGCGGGGCGGCTAGGCAGCGGGGCAGCTTGAGTCCATTGCGCAGTTTCGCCCGAAGCAGTGTGCGCGCGCTGACTGCGTGTCGAACCTGACTCCTCCTCACTGCCCCGCCGCCCCGCCGCCCCGCTGCCCAATGCCAAATTCGCCTGCGCCCGTCCGAGCATGGGGTTCAGCTCGAGGGCCCGCTTGGTTGCCGCCCGAGCGGCCTCGTGCTGGCCCAGCTCGCCGCACACGAACGCGAGCAGATAGTGCGCCTCGGCATAGTCCGGATTGCGAGCTATCGCGTCTTTCAGTGCGACCAGCGCCAGCTCGGTCAGGCCCCGATTGTAGAGCACCTCGCCCCGATGAAACCGGGCCACCGGGTTCTCCGGCTCCTGGTCACAGGCTCGCGCCAGCCACTCACTCGCCGCGTCGAGCCGGCCTCGCGCCTTTTCCGCCAGTCCGAGCTGGAGCATGGCGGGGACATCGTCGGGGTGATTCGCCAGAAGTTCCTGAAACTCGATGATGGCGTCTTCATGGCGGCCCAGCATGGCATAGGCTCGGCCCAGCTCCCAGCGCGGCTCCCGAGCCGTGGGGGCGCGATGGACCCGCTGTCTCAGCTCTCCGATCTTGCGATCGTAGTGGCCGCTCTCCCGGTAGGCGATCTCCAGGTTGGTCTGTGCCACCTGCATCTTGGGATCGAGCTCCCGGGCGCGCGCGAACTCTGCGATCGCTTCCTCGATCAGGCCCTTCTGGTAATACAGGACACCGAGGTTGTTGTGGGCGCCGGCGTCGGAAGGATCGATCCGTGAGGCGAAGGATCGAAGGACGGTGAGATCGCGCTCCGAGAGCGCGGGAGCCGGCATGGCGCTAGGGCACGCGGATGGCGTCGAAGATGGCCCGCAGCGACGACATATCGGGCAGCAGCAGGAAATGGCCCCCCAAAGGCTCCGGGGCTCCCTCCACTTTGAAGGTGGTCTCTACGCAGAAAGCGTAGTCCCGCTCGTGCCCGAAATTGAGCTGGGCGCTGGTGAGCACCGCTCTACTCAGATCGATGACCAGGCTGGGTACGGACGGTATCAGCATCATGCCCATGAAATCGCTCAAGGCATTGAGATAAGCACTGGCGAGGATGTTTCCCGTTTCCTTCAGCCCGGATTGCTCCATCTCGCCCAGTTCCGTGGTGGTGCCCAGGGGCCGGCGGAAAAGGAAGTCACACACGGTGTAGGCAGACCCCTGGGGAAAGAGCACCATGGCCCGCCCCGTCAGGTCACCCATCATGTGCATGAGCACGGCGGCAACCACTGCGTCGGGTGCGCCGACCAGGTCACAGGCTTCTTCCAGTGGGCGCACAAACACCCGTGGCACGGTGATCATGATGGTGCGGTTGGTCATGCCGGAGAGCGCGGTGGCAGCATGGCCGGCGCCGATATTGGCTACCTCGCGAATGGCGTCGAGCTGTGACTCCTTCAGGTCACGGACTTCCATGCGGCCTCCTAGAGGAGCGCCGCTGCGTCGAGGATCAACGCAGGCGCACCATCGGCGAGAATAGTCGCGCCGCCCACGAACGAGGGGAGCCCCCGAGGGGCGTCGAACGGCTCGACCACGATGTCTTGCTGCCCTACCAGCGCATCGACTACGAGCGCGGCGCGGCGCTCACCCACTTCCAGGATCACGGTAGGCCGCCGGTTCGAACTGGACCCGGCTCGGGCAGCGATCAGGTCACGCAAGTGAACCGTCGGTATCACCCGGTCCCGTATCACCAATGCCTCGCGGTCGCGGAGCGCCGTCACCATCGACCGGTCGAAGTCCACCGTCTCGGCGACATAGGCCAGCGGCACGGCGTATCGTTCGCCGCCGGCCTCGGTCAACAGCGCGCGGACGATAGCAAGGGTGAGCGGAACGCGGATCAAAAACGTGGTCCCCCGCCCCAGCTCGCTGCGCAGCTCGAGGGTTCCACCCAGGGCGCGAACCCGGCTCATCGCCACGTCCACACCTACACCACGGCCGGAAACACCACTCACCTGCTGGGCGGTGCTGAACCCGGGACGGGCCAGCACCCGAACCAGGAGGTCGTCGGTCAGCGTATCGGTCTCGGGTGCCAGCCCCTCCCGCCGGGCCTTGGCCAAAACCTTGTCCCGGTCGATCCCGCGGCCATCATCCGTGACCCTGATCGCCACTGTGTTCCGCTCCCGTGCGGCCGAAAGCAGAATGCGACCTTCGGCCGGCTTCCCAGCGGCCGTTCGCTCGGCAGCAGACTCGAGCCCGTGATCCGCCGCGTTCCGGATCAGGTGCACCAGAGGCTCGCCGATCTCATCAAGGATCGACCGGTCCAGCTCGATTTCGTCGCCTTCAGTATCGAAGCGGATCTGCTTGCCCAGATCCCGCGAAAGGTCACGCACCAGGCGTGGAAACCGCTCGAATACTTCACCCACCGGGGTCATGCGGGAGGCAAGCACCTCGCCCTGCATGCTGGAAACCAGCCGGTTGACCCGCTCGCTCACTGCCATGAGGACGGGATCACGCGACTCCATGGCCAGAGCGCCCA
>DATFQK010000437.1:0-4990 GCA_035264345.1 Gemmatimonadales bacterium
TGGCGGTAGCGAGTCGGAACTAAGTCGCCAGTCCTCAGTCCACAGGCCACAGAACTTTAGGCCCTAGGCGTGGGCAACGGCTCAAACTGAGGACTGACGACTTACGGCTGAGGTCTGGGAACTACACCACCTGATCCACCAGGTCCGTAATATCTCGTCCGGTGAACCCCCGGCGAGCCAGGTATGCTATCAGTCGGCGACGTTTGGTCTGGCGAGGGAGTGCGCCGAGCTGGGCAGCACGCTTCTCGGCGAGCGCCATCGGGATGCTAGAGCGATCACTGCCGTCGGGCCAGTGACCGGCTACAGCACGGTCGATCACGCCGCGCTCCACACCCATGGCCATGAGGTCTCGGACCAGCCGTGCCGGGCCGCGACCCCGGGCAGCACGGGTTTCGACGTAGCTCTGGGCAAAGGCGGCATCGTCCAACAGGCCGAGCTGCGCAATGCGCTCCAGAGCAACCTCGACGGCGGCACGCGGGTGTCCCTTGCGCTGCAGCCGGCGAGCGAGATCGGACCGCGCGAACGATCGTGCCTCCAGGGCGCGCAGCGCGGTACGGAACGCGGCCTCGGCATCGGCTGCTGCGCTGAGCCGCTCCTGCAGCTGGCCGTCGAGCTCCCCACCCACTCTGAGGTTTTCTGCCGATACCACCTGCCGAGGGACCGCGCCAAAGCGCATGCCATCGATCTCGATCCGCACGGCATCGGGGCGCCGCGGATCGAGATCGAGAGCCGTTATTCGGGCTCCGGCATTCACCTAATCGTCCGAGTCATTGCCGACGCCGGCCCCCACTCCGACCGGTGCGCGCATGCCCAGGAGCTCTTTGACTTTGCCCTCGACCTCCGTCAGAAGCACTGGATTGTCGCGCAGGAACAGCTTGGCGTTTTCCCGCCCCTGGCCGATGCGCTGATCGCCGTAGGAGTACCAGGCGCCCGACTTTTGAATGATGCCGGCTTCAGAAGCAAGGTCGACCAATAGTGACGTGTGGCTGATGCCCTCATCGAACATTACGTCGAACTCGGCCTGGCGGAATGGCGGCGCGACCTTGTTCTTGACCACCTTAACCCTGACGTGGTTTCCGATGACGGCCTCCCGCTCCTTGACCGGCCCGATGCGGCGGATGTCGAGCCGGAGCGAGGCGTAAAACTTGAGCGCCTTGCCCCCGGTGGTGGTCTCCGGATTGCCGAACATGACCCCGATCTTTTCGCGCAGCTGATTGATGAACACCACCGCGCAGTTCGAGCGATTGATGGCTCCGGCGAGCTTCCGAAGAGCCTGACTCATCAGCCGGGCCTGGAGTCCCATATGACTCTCGCCCATCTCACCCTCAATCTCGGCCTTAGGTACGAGTGCCGCGACCGAGTCGATGACCACGAGGTCAACGGCACCGGACCGGACCAGGATCTCCACGATCTCGAGCGCCTGCTCACCGGTATCCGGCTGGGAAACCAGCAGGTTTTCAATGTCTACGCCCAACTTCTTGGCGTAGTCGATGTCCAGCGCGTGCTCCGCGTCGACGTAGGCGGCTACCCCGCCCGTCTTCTGCACGTTGGCGGCGAGGTGGAGCGTGAGAGTGGTTTTGCCCGAGGACTCGGGTCCATAGATCTCGGTGATGCGGCCCCGGGGGATTCCACCGACCCCGGTGGCAGCGTCCAGGTTGATGGCCCCGGTAGGAATGGCCGCCACTTTGACCCGCGGCGTATCCGCGCCCATTCGCATGATGGCTCCCTTGCCGAGCTGCTTCTCGATTTGGGAGATAGCGAGTCCGAGTGCCTTCCGGCGGTCGGACTCGAGCCGGGTTTCATCAGGAGCAGCAGCCATTCTATCCTCGATTAGAAAGTGACCGATTTTGCTACACTCAGTAGCGGAATCCAACCTAATACCGAAAGCAAACCGAAGCAAGACGCCAGATGACCGATTGGAGCCACTACCTACCGTGCATCGCCAACTAGCCGCCACGCATCGGCAACATGCTCGACTGCGGGTGTGCCGCCCGCGACCTGTACGACCAGCAGATCAAACCGGTATTCATCGCCCGCACGGCCGTACCGGAGAATCCAGCCCTGGGCCACGCGAGCGATGTCTCGCTGTTTCCGAGCGCTTACCGCCTGGAGTCCGCTGCCATAATTCAGGGAGCGGCGGGTTTTAACTTCGACAAAGGCTACCAGCCGGCCACTGCGAACAACCAGATCGATGTCATGCCGGCCCAGCCGAAACCGGTGCGCCTCGACTAACCAGCCACAGGAAGTGAGGAATGCGATGGCCAAACGCTCGCCTTCCAGACCGAGCACCTGGCGCTCATCTTCCCACTCGATGACTGGAACGAACCGGCGGGTTGCGCTCATGCACCACAGTAAAAGCCGGCGGCGAGAGTGAGAGATCGCTCTGCCGCAGTGCGGGGCAGGAAAGTGCGACCTGGGCTGATGGGACCAGAGCCATTCGGGCCCCGCGGGCTGGTTGTGCTTGTGCTTTTGTCTGTGTGTGGCTGCGCAAGGCTGCATTTTCTCAAGTCACCCTCAGTTCCCCGGGAACGAGGGGATAGTGAGACGCAGCAAGGGCCCGGCTTCGCTCCTGAGCCGCTCCGCTCGGGGATGGACCTCAATTCCGACTGGACCGGGTACAACAACGGGTACAACGGCGAGCGGTTCTCCAGATTGGCGCAGATCACCTCAGGAAATGTCTCAAAGCTCCGGCAGCACTGTGTGGCTGACCTGGGGGAGCGCGCCGCCATGGAATCCGGTCCGGTCGTGATTGGCGGCACTCTGTTCCTCACAACCGTCGAGAGCACCTACGCCATCGACGCTTCGACCTGCGCGCTCCGGTGGAAACACACCTACCGCTATACCCCGAAACCGCCCTTCGACCTCAAGGTCAATCGGGGCGTAGCCTACGCCAATGGACGGCTGTTTCGCGGCAGCAACGACGGCCGAGTCTATGCGCTCGATGCGTGGACCGGGAAAGAACTGTGGAACGTCGCCGCAGGAAATCCTGAGAAAGGGGAAACCTTCCCGGCCGCGCCCATCGCCTGGAATGGTCTGGTTTTCATCGGTAATGCCGGGGGTGACAACTTTGGGGTGAAGGGGCGCATGATGGCCTTCGACGCCACAACCGGTGGCCGGGTCTGGAGCTTTGACCTGGTGCCCGAGTCGGGCGAGGCTAGCCGCAGCTGGCCGCCGGCCAGCGAGGTCGTTCCCAAGGGAGGCGTTGCCTCCTGGACGACCTACGCCCTCGATACCGTCAGTGGAACTGTGTACGTCCCCACCGGGAACTCGGCCCCCGACTTCCTGCCCGAGGTCCGTCCCGGCACCAACCTCTATGCCTACTCGGTGGTCGCGCTGGATGCGCGCACCGGTACCCTGCGGCAGCACTATCCGGTTCTGGATCATGACTTCCACGACTGGGATGTGGCCGCGGCACCGGCCTTGATCACCGGTCCCGATGGTGTGCCGCTTCTGGTGGTAGCGGGGAAGGATGGGCACGTGCAGGCCTTCGAGCGCGCCTCGGGCAGGAAGCGCTACGCTACCCAAGTCACTACGGTCGATAATGTCGCGGCGCCGATCACCAGCGAGGGCACCCGATTCTGCCCCGGCGTGAACGGCGGAGTGGAGTGGAATGGGCCCAGCTACTCTCCCAAAACCAATACGCTATACGTCAACGCGATCGACTGGTGCACGACGGTGAGTGTAGCGCCTCCAGCAAAGCTGGAGGGCAAGGATGGTATCCCCTGGACCGGCTCGTCGAAAGTGAGCGAGCCTTTCGGACGGCCCGATTCGACACGACGAGGATGGCTCACCGCTTTGGACGCTGGGACCGGAAAGATTCGGTGGCAGTATGCGTCGCCCACTCCCCTGGTGGCCGGGATTACCGCCACGGCCGGCGGCCTGGTGTTCACCGGTGATCTGAATGGCAACGTGCTTGCCTTCGATGCCGTCGATGGGCGTATTCTGTGGCGCGCCACCACGGGACAGCCGATTGGAGGGGGAGTAGTGTCGTACGCTGTCCAGGGCAATCAGTACATTGCGGTGGCGTCGGGACTTCACGCCCCGGTGACATGGCGCCTGAAGAGCTCTCCGGCAAAGTTGGTAGTGTACAGCCTGCCGTAGTCCGAATTCTAACCGCCCGAGCCTCAGGGCATTCCCGGGTTTCCCCGCGTCGGGAGAGACAGCCACAGTGAAAACCACCGGGTTGGCGCTGGTCGACTATGCCATCATCGCCGTCTACTTCCTCTTCGTGCTCGGAGTAGGCTGGCTGGTCCGTCGCTCCGTCCACACCAGCAAGGATTTCTTCGAGGCGGGGCGCCGCACCCCGGCCTGGGTCGCAGGTCTGGCCTTCGTATCCGCGAACCTGGGTGCTCAGGAGGTCATCGGCATGGGCGCGTCCGGTGCCAAATACGGCATCGCTACGGCGCACTTCTATTGGGTAGGCGCCATACCGGCAATGGTTTTCGTCGCCCTCTTCATGATGCCGTTCTACTACGGATCACGGGCTCGCAGCGTCCCGGAGTACCTGCGGCTTCGCTTCGATGAAAAAACTCGGGCCTTTAATGCGGGCTCCTTCGCAGTGATGACGGTGTTTTCCTCGGGCGTCTCCATGTACGCCATGGGCAAACTGTTCAACTTGCTGCTCGGCTGGGACATGGACGCGAGCATGCTGGCCGCGGCCGGCGTGGTCCTGGCGTATACCACTCTCGGCGGGCTCACCAGCGCCATCTACAACGAGGTGCTTCAATTCTGCCTGATTGTAGCCGGGCTGCTCCCGCTGGTCTTCCTGGGCCTCCGGGATGTCGGTGGCTGGGACGGGCTCACCGCCAAGCTGGGACATGCCGCGTCGGCTCAGGGCTACCCGCCGGGCGCTTATACCCAGGCCTGGAGGCATCTGGGAGACCCCTCACAGAACCCGGTCGGGGTGGAGTGGCTCGGCCTGGTCATGGGCCTGGGATTTGTTCTCTCCTTCGGCTACTGGTGCACCGACTTCCTGGTGGTCCAGCGTGCC
>DATFQK010000438.1:0-7689 GCA_035264345.1 Gemmatimonadales bacterium
TCTCCCACGTGCGAGGTGATCTTGCCTGAGACCATATCCCGGGTCACGATTCCCCGAGCGCGGCCATCGATGACGATCAGGTCCAGCATCTCGGTTCGGGGATACATGGTCACCCCGCCCCTGTCGATCTCCTTCTGCATCTGCTGGTATGCGCCGAGCAAGAGCTGTTGGCCGGTTTGGCCTCGGGCATAGAATGTCCGGGACACCTGAGCCCCGCCAAAGGAGCGATTGGCCAGGAGGCCACCGTATTCCCGGGCGAAGGGCACGCCCTGAGCAACGCACTGGTCAATGATCTCGACGCTCAGCTGTGCCAGGCGGTAGACGTTGGCCTCTCGAGAACGGAAGTCTCCGCCTTTGACCGTGTCATAGAACAGGCGATAAATGCTGTCGCCGTCATTCCGGTAGTTTTTGGCCGCGTTGATTCCTCCCTGGGCCGCGATGCTGTGAGCCCGCCGGGGGGAATCCTGAAAGCAGAAGCATTTGACCTGATAACCCAGCTCACTCAGCGACGCGGCGGCCGACGCGCCGGCCAGACCGCTTCCCACCACCAGAACCGTGTGTTTCCGCTTGTTGGCCGGGTTCACCAGCCGCATCTCGAACCGGTGCTTGTCCCACTTCTGTTCGATCGATCCGGCGGGCACTCTGGAGCGCAACTCGATCATCGGATCACTCCAGCGTAAACCGCAAGCGGGATCACGGTGAAGCCCAGCCAGACGAGCAGCGCCAGGACCATGGCGACCGTACGCCGAAGCGGGTTGGGAGACGGCGGGCTCATGCCCAGACTCCGGCCGCTGCTCCAGACTCCGTGATACAGATGGAGACCAACGGCAGCGAGGGCGACCAGGTAGACACCCACCACGACCGGATTGTGGAATCCGGTCGCTACGTTGTGGTATGGGTCGCCCTCGACGAAGTCCGGGTGGGCTGTGCCGATAGTGAAGTGGAGGATGTGATAGATCAGGAAGGCCAGGATGAGCCCGCCGCCCCAGCGAATGCTGCGTGACGCCCAGGTCGAGACCTGCGGCTTCCGTCCGCCGGCGTATGCGACGGGTCTGGCTTCGGCCCGGCGTGCCGCCAGCTGGACCGCAGCCACCACGTGCAGCAGGAGCGAGCCGAACAAGACCAGGCGCGCCGCCCAGAGCGCGCCGCCGGTGCCATGGAGGAACGCGCTGTAGGCGTTGATCCTGGTGGGCCCCTGAAACACCAGAAGATTGGCCAGCACATGGGTAAGGAGATAGGCCACCATGATCAGGCCGGTCACGGCCATGACCACCTTTTTCCCCACCGACGAGTCCCACAACAGCCACAGCCGACTCATTCGGCAGCTCCGCTCACGCGTCTACTACCGCCTGAGTCGAACGCACCGCCTCGGCGGACTTACGGAGCTCCTCGCGTTCGGCGTCGGTCAGGGTTACCTCGATGATGCGCTCGAGGCCGCTTCTCCCCAGTTTGCAGGGAACTCCACAGAACACATCGCGGAGACCGAACTCGCCCTGAAGCCAGGCCGAGCAGGGGAGAATGCGTTTCTTGTCCAAAGCAATCGCTTCGACCATCTGCACCGCAGCGGCACTCGGGGCATAGTACGCCGATCCGGTCTTGAGAAAACCCACGATCTCGGCGCCGCCATTGCGGGTCCGGTTGACGATGGCGTCGAGATTCTGCTGGTCGATGATCTGGGTGACCGGGATGCCCGACACCGTGGTATAAGAGACCAGCGGCACCATGGTATCGCCGTGTCCACCGAGCACCATCGCCTGGATGTCTTCCACGGAAACGTCCAGAGCCTCGGCCAGAAAGGTGCGGTAGCGTGCGGTATCCAGCACGCCGGCCATGCCGAGAATCCGCTCGCGGGGGAAGCGGGTTGCCTTCATGGCGACGTAGCACATGACGTCGAGGGGATTGGAGACCACGACAATGATGGACTTCGGAGCGATTCGAGCAATCTGCTCCGTCACCGAACGGACGATGCCCGCATTGGTCTTGACCAGATCGTCCCGGCTCATGCCCGGCTTTCGCGCGATGCCAGCGGTCACCACAAACACTTCGGCCCCGGCGGCCTCATCGTAGTTGCCGCTTCCGACCACCCTGGTATCGAAACCCTCGATCGGACCGGATTGCCACTGGTCGAGCCCTTTGCCCTGAGGCACTCCATCGACCACGTCGATCATGACCACGGCGCGCGCCAGATTCTTCTCGGCCAATCGCTGCGCCGCCGTTGCGCCCACATTCCCCGCCCCAACTACCGCGACCTTATTTAACATTCGAAGCTCTCTGCAGCGATGAAGGAGGTGTAGCAGCCCAAACGGCCGGAATATAGTTGTGTAGAGGTAGTTACCAGTCCGCAGTCAACAGTCGCCAGTCCTCAGTCTTCAGCCGCCAGACTCGCGCCGCGCAGTTTCCGGATCATTATCGGCGGTTGTCGGTTCGCTAGTACCAGCTCCGGGCTGACGACTGACGACTGGCGACTGGTGTCTGGCCCCCACCTGCCTGATCGCCTCGTACAGGACAATGCTCACCGCATTCGAGAGATTGAGATTTCGCACCGGCCCGGTCATCGGTATGGTGAAGCAGCGTTCCGGATGCTTGTCCAGAATCCGTTGCGGCATGCCCTCGGTCTCGCTTCCGAAGACCAGACAGCTGTTCGGCTTGTAGGGAGCGTCCCAGAAGCTCCGCTCTGCGTTGGCGGAGAAGTAGAGGCAGCGGGACCGGTCCATGGCGTCACGAAAGGCGAACCAGTCCGGGTGCACCCAGAGGTCCACCGCGTCCCAGTAGTCCAGTCCGGCTCGGCGGACCTCGGTGTCATCGATGCTGAAGCCCAGAGGCTCGATCAAGTGCAGCGAAGTGTCGGTGGCGGCGCAGAGTCGAGCGATGTTGCCGGTGTTGGGAGGAATCTGAGGTTCGATGAGCGCCACGTGCAGCGGCATCAGCCGCCCCGCGTGTGCATCTCGCGGTGCGGATCGGCCCGGAGAGACTCCAGCTGATAGAGCGCCCCCCGCTCGGGCGAGGCCACGCGCAGCTCGGCGCCGCGATCGGTGCGCCGCCGCCAGGTGTCCTCGATGCGCCGGGCAATCTCGTCGTCGGAAGATCCTTCCCGCAGCGCCTGGCGGAGGTCGAGCCCGTTTTCCCCGTAGAGACAGAGGAGCCAGGTCCCATCCGCGGTCAGGCGGCTGCGATCACAGGTCCGGCAAAAGGGCTCGGTGGTCGATGCAATGATGCCGATGACGGTGCCGTCCGGGAGAGAGAACTGCTCGGCGGGGGCCCAGCCGCCTTCATTCAGGGGAGCGATTACGCCGTAGACCTGCTCCAGCCGTTCCAGGATCTCCCGGCGGGTCACGACCCGATCCATGGACCATTCGGTGGCGCCACCGACATCCATGTACTCGATGAACCGCACCTCTGCCTGATGAGCCCTGGCAAATTCCACCAGGTCGACCAGCTCATCGTCGTTGTAGCCTCGCACGACAACGACGTTGAGCTTGACCGGGGCCAAGCCTTCCCGGCGCGCCGCCGCAATGCCCTCGAGCACATCGCGGTGCCGTCCCGTGCGAGCGAACTCCAGCATGCGGTCGGGCCGGAGTGTATCCAGGCTCACGGTAACTCGCGAGAGCCCGGCGTCCCGCAGCTCCTTTGCCTGCCGCGCCAGCAAGATGCCGTTGGTGGTGAGGGCAATGTCGCGGATCCCGCGATGGCGCCGCAGCAGCGTAACCAGCTTGGGAAACTGGTGGCGGAGGAGAGGCTCGCCCCCGGTCAGCCGCACCTTGTCGACGCCAAGACGGGCGAAGATGCCCACCAGGCGGTCGATCTCTTCGAAGGAAAGAATGGAGTCGCGGGGAAGCCAGGCATACTCCTGTTCCGGCATGCAGTACCGGCACCGCATGTTGCAGCGGTCAGTGACTGAAATGCGCAGCGACTTCAGAGGACGGCGTAAAGCGTCGGTAAGCGGGGAGGCGGGGATGCCGGGAAGGCTCATCATTTGACGCTCTTCTCCGGAGAACTGCCCGCGACCTCGACTCCATCTTCACTACTGCCAAGCTCCCCACTTCCCCGCTTCCGCCCTTCCCCGCTTCCGACCCACTCCACCTTCCCATCCGCAAAGACTTCACGCTTCCAGATCGGCACGCGCCGCTTCACTTCCTCGATCACATAGCGGCAGGCGGCGAACGCCTCGTCGCGGTGAGCCGAGGCAGCAACGATGGCAACGGCGACGTCACCGATGTGCAGCGTTCCTATCCGGTGCTTCAGCGCCACGGCGCAGTCCCATTGCGCTTCCGCCTCTCGCACGATCCGGGCGCACTCGGCTTCCGCCATCGGCTGGTAGGCTGAGTACTCCAGGCGTATCACCGATCGCCCGGCCTGATGGTCCCGCACCGCACCCAGAAAGCTGGCGATCCCGCCATGCCGGGGAGATTGCACCTGAGCCAGCAGCGAGCCGAGATCGATCGGATCAGCGGTCAAATACATCGGCTCATCCACCCGAAAGCGGCGGGAGAATGGCGAGCTCGTCGCCCGGCCGAAGCGGAGTGTCCGGCGTGACCTGCGTCAAATTGAGGGCGCATAGTGGCTTGGCGGGGAGCCGCTCGGCGCCGGGAAGGGCACGGAGCCGCTCGACTGCATCGCGGACCCGTGCCGGAATGTCCAGCACGATCTCCAGAGAGTCGCTGCCCAGCAGCTCGGCATAACTGGCGAAGAGCAGAACCCGGATGGTGACGGTCGAGGCGACTGCGGTCATGATTGAAAGGTAACAGAAGTCGCCCTGAGACTCGGGGGCCCAGGGCGACTCTGAAGTATTGAAGAACTGACGCGCTACATCCCCTGCGCCGGCTCAGCTTCAGGGGTGGTCTCGTCGGCGACGAGGGCTCGCAACTCTTTGCTGGGCTTGAACACCGGAACCGGGCGGGCAGCCACTTCCACCGGGTCGCCGGTGCGAGGGTTTCGGGCCATGCGGGTCTTTCTGCGGCGGATCTTGAAGGTGCCGAAACCGCGGACCTCGATGTTGTGCTGCTGCTTGAGGGCTTCCTTGACCGCTTCCAGGAAAGCATCCACCACACGGGCACAGTCTTTCTTCGAGATCATGGGCCCCGCTGTGCGGGCAATGGAGGCGGTCACCTGTTCGACGAGATCGGCCTTGGTCATGCATCCCCCAGGAGGGTTATGTCGGCGGAGCCAGGCGGGGAAACTATGGCCGATACTACGAGCTTACCCCTTGTCTGTCAAGGGGTTGCCGGATTGAGCCGGGTTCCCCGCGAAGTGAAGCCATGAATTCGTCAAAGTGCGGCCAGGCGTCGTGCGGTCCCGGCGCGGCTTCCGGATGGTACTGCACCGCAAACAGCGGAAGCTCGCGATGGCGGATCCCTTCAATCGTACCGTCGTTCAGATTGACGTGCGTGACTGCGAGATCGGGCGCGCCCGGAACCCGCTTCGCCTCTCCAACTACCGCGAACCCATGGTTTTGAGTGGTGATAAGCACCTGACCACTTCGAAGATCGCGAACCGGATGATTACCTCCCCGGTGCCCGTAGGGCAGCTTGGCTGTGGAACCACCGTAGGCCAGGCCGATGAGTTGATGGCCGAGACAGATCCCGAACGTGGGCAGCCCGGCGTCGGCGAGCTCGCGGATGGTGGGAAGGGCGTAGCCCACCGCGGCGGGATCGCCCGGTCCATTGGAAAGAAAGAGGCCGTCAGGGGTTAGCTCGCGCACCTCAGCCGCAGACGTGTTGCCGGGGACTATGGTGACTCGGCAACCGGCATTCACCAGCATGCGCACGATGTTCCGCTTCATCCCGAAGTCATACGCCACGACGTGAGGACCGGCGCCTTCGCTCTGCCGGGCCCCGGTACTGGCTCGGGATGCGAGGTCCAGTCCCACCATTGATGGAGAGGCGAGCAGCCGAGCCCGCATGGCGTCGTCGGGCCCTTCGCCTTCCGCTACCACTCCCCGCATTGCGCCGCGCTCGCGCAGATGGCGGGTGAGCCGCCGGGTATCGATGTTCTCCAGAACAGGCACACCGGCCGAGCCAAGCCAGTCGCCCAGCGTTCGCGTAGCGCGCCAGTTCGATGGGTGACGGGACAGCTCACGAACCACTACGCCGCTCACCTGAGGGCGGGTGGACTCCATGTCTTCCTGGTTCACTCCGTAGTTCCCGATCATCGGCGCAGTCATGACCACGATCTGGCCGAGGTAACTCGGGTCGGTGAAAGTCTCCTGATATCCGGTGAGATTGGTGGTGAACACCACCTCTCCGAATGCCGGCTCCATGCTGCGCGGCGTAGTCCCGGCGAACCAGGCGCCGTCCTCCAGCAATACAAAAGCGGGGCGATCGGTCACCCGATCGCCCCGGAGAAAGAGAGCCTGCCGATCACTGCTTGGGCTGGGCGGGCGCCGGTGCGCCCTTGGTGGGAGCTCCGGCCTTGGGCGCCGGCGACGGCGTGCCCAGAGGAAGCGGAGCCGGCTTCGTCTGTGGCGTGGCGTTGCTCGGCGCGTTGGTCGGGTTTGCGCCGGCCTTGGGAGCTTCGGTTGAGGGCTCCGTCCCCAGCGGCAGCGGAGCCTGCTGCGCCGGCGCGGCCGGCGTGGCTGCCCGGAGCCGCTCCTGGAGGGCACTGGTGTTGCCACTCCGGGGCACGAACGAGAGCACCAGCGAAAGCAACAGGAAAATCCCACCACACCACCAGGTCAGCTTGGTCAGGATGGTGACCGCCTGCCGGTTGCCCAGCACTGTCTCGGTTCCACCACCGCCGAGCGACGCCAGCCCGCCGCCCTGGCCGGCCTGCAGCAGGACGACGACCGAGAGGAGCAGCGCATCGAGCGCGAGGAGAGCGACGAGGAAAGTGAACATGGTGGTGATTGTAATCAGGGGCCAAGTGGATGTCGAGAGTCACCAGTCCTCAGTCCGCAGACCCCAGATAGGAGTGGCAGTTTTTTGATACGCCCAGGGACCAGACCCCGCGTTAGCATAGGTCATGGGCGACTACCGCCAGCTCACCGTTTGGAAGCGAGCACACAGGCTCGCATTGAGTGTGTTTCGGCTGACAGGGAACTTCCCGCCGAGTGAACGCTATGGGTTGGCAGCTCAGCTCAGACGCGCAGCCACTTCCATTGTTTCCAACATTGCTGAAGGATCAGGAAGGCACACTTCTCGAGATGAAGTCAGATTTTTTCGAATCGCCCGAGCATCGTTGTCTGAGCTTGAATGTCAGCTGTTGCTTTCTCATGATGTGGGCTTTCTAAAGCGAGAGCTCTGGTCCCCTCTGGACAATGAATGCCACGAAATCGGCAGAATACTGAATGGGTTAATCCGATCATGTTCGAGCAAACATCCAGGTTTAGGTCCGTCCTAGTCCCGCCGATTCCGGGCAACGATTGGCTCAAGACGTCTGGCGACTGAGGACTGGTGACTGGCAACTCTCACTCCACCTCATCAATCGACCTCGGCCAATCCTGCTTCAGCAACCGGGAAAGGGCCCGGTCGGCCAGAAGCCGGCCGCCCGTCTGGCAGCGGGCGCAATAGTTGGTCTCGTTATCGGCATAGCGGATTCGCTGCACCGGAGATGCGCACACCGGACAGGGTTTTCCGAAACGGCCATGCACTGCCATTCCCTCCCGGAAAGCCGTGACCTTCTCGGGAAAACGGTCTCCCGCCTCCTGCCGCAGCCGCTCGGTCCATTCGTTCAGGGTGGCTCGGGTGGCCACGA
>DATFQK010000439.1:0-3248 GCA_035264345.1 Gemmatimonadales bacterium
GGCCTTTGCCCGCCAACAGGTGCTGAGCCCCGAGATCCTCGATCTGAATATCGCAGTGGAAGAGACCGTCCCCATGCTCCGGCGGCTGCTCGGCAGTAACACCGCGGTGGAGCTGAGCCTTTCTCCCGGGCCCAAGTGGGTCCGGGTGGACCGGGCTCAGCTGGTGCAGGTGCTGCTGAACCTGGTCATCAATGCCCGCGATGCCATGCCCGACGGCGGAACGATCGAGGTGCGCACGACCACCCACGAGGTGAGACCGGGCCGAGTGCTCGACCGGCTGAGAACTCCGGTGGAGGCTGGCGCCTATGCCGAGCTCTCCGTCAGTGATACCGGCAGTGGAATTTCCCCCGAGCATCTGCCCCACATCTTCGAGCCGTTTTACACCACCAAGGAAGTGGGCATGGGCACCGGTCTGGGCCTGGCTACGGTGGAGGGGATCGTCGCCCAGAGCGGAGGTTACATCCAGGTTGAGAGCGCGCCGGCACAAGGCACCAGCATACGGATTCTGCTGCCGTTCGCGCCGGAGCCAACCCTGAAACCCCGCTTGGGGCCCGCGGGACGAGGCAAGGACAAGTCTCGCGGCCGGATACTGGTGGTGGAAGACGAGGATCCGGTTCGGGCCGTGGTAATGCGCACCCTCAAGGAAGCCGGCTATGACGTCCTCGGCGCCTCGAACGGCCATCAGGCCCTGAAGGAGCTGGAAGAAATCGGGGGCGCGGTAAATGTCGTGTTGAGCGACGTCGTCATGCCGGGGCTGAGTGGGCGCCAGTTTGCCGCGGAGCTGAGCCGCAGGTATCACCAGATCCCAATCGTCTGGATGTCGGGTCACACCCGGGAAGCGGAGCTGCAGAAAGGCCAGGTCACTCCCGACGAGCCATTCCTGCACAAGCCGATAGCTCCCGACCTTCTGCTGGACACGCTGGCGAAAGCCATGAGGCGTCTCACCGAGACGAGGAGCTGACGGGCAAAGGAGAATGGCCGGTGGAGGGAGCAGCCAGGGTTGTCCGGTGGATCCTGCTGTGTGGAGCGGGGCTGCCGATCAACGCACCGGCGCAGAAGCCTGGGGTCTCAGCGGTGCAGGTCCAGATGCGCCACGTCGATTTCCATGTGGATTCGAGCATAGTCCTGCGGATCGAATCCCTCCGCGGTGAGCTCCAGCCGACATCTCCGGAGCATTCCCCCTACTTCGACGAGAAGAGGTCGTTTGTCCTCTCCATCGACTCGGCGCGGATCGGCGTTACGCCACGGTCGCTGGGGGACCTGCTGAACCGCTACACCTTCGCCTACCCGGGATCACCCCTGCGGCGGCTTCGGATCAACGTCGAGAAGGGGCAGATCAGGCAGCAAGGCACCATGCGGGGAATCTCGTTCAACATCCTGGCCGAGGTGACGCTGACCCCAACCGGCGAGCTTCGCCTGCACCCCACCTCGGTCAAAGCCGCAGGAATCGGCGTGGGCGGGCTGATGAAGTTCTTCGGCTTGCACTTGGAGAAGCTGGTCAAGCTGGAGGGAGTCCGAGGGGTCCGAATCGACAAGGACGACTTCTACCTGGATCCGCCCCGGCTGTTGCCGCCTCCGCTGGTCAAAGGCCGGGTGGGCGGCGTGGAGGTCACCGACACCGCCATGGTCCTGACATTCCAGCCGGCCGACAGCAGCAAGGTCAAGCCGCTGACCGTTCCCGACCCCAAGGCCGCGAACTACATGTTCTACCGCGGGGGCGTGCTGCGCTTCGGCAAGCTCACCATGCATGACGCGGATCTCATGATCGTGGATGCCAACCCCCAGGATCCGTTCGACTTCTACCTCGATCACTACAACGCCCAGCTGGTTGCCGGGTATGAGAAGAACACGCCTGACCACGGGCTGATCGTCGTCATGCAGGACTGGAGCAGAACGCCGCCGCTTCCCCGGGAAACTCGTCACCGCAAGTCCGGGTCGTGATACCCCCGCTGTCCCCGCAGCGCCCTCGAGATCTGAGCCAGACCCCGAGCGCCGAGGAACAGCACCAGGCCAACCGCTATCTGGGCAATCGCGATCGCCAGCCAGTCCAGGGGTATATGTCCGGGAGACCAGAGCGACACGGCGAGTCGGCCCAGCAGCTCGGCCAGCCCATATCCCAGCAGAACCACACCGACAACGGAAAATGCGGCCGCCTGGAGCCCGGCGACGGGAGCGGGGGCATCGGGCTCGGCGATGGGCACCAGCCATGCAGCCAGGCGGCGGCGGAAGTGGAGCAGCCCGAATCCACAGACCGCCACCAGGGCGAAATGGATAACCCCTACCCAGTGCAGCACTCCATCCGGTCCCACCGGCCACAGGGCCAGGTTGAGACCAAGCTCGGGGACCCGGCTGACCATCAGCCAGATACCCGCGACGCCCAGGGCGACCTCGGCCGCGGACCGGGGGTTCATCGCATCTCAGATTCCAGTGATCTTGCTTTCACCTGAAGCTGGCGATTCGTCTGTAGAATGGAGGTCCACCCGTGTCTGAACCCAAACTTCACAGCGCCTCGCTGACCGCTGCCGTTCTTGTCCTCCTGACTCTCGTGGGAGCATGCAACAGAAGGCAGAGCTCCGCCACCGCGACCGGTACGGCCGAGAACCCTTCGGTCAGAACCGACTCGACTCCGACGGCTCTTCACGACTCGATGCCAGCCGCCAGCCCCGACAGCGGCTTGTCCGATGCCAACATCGTGGCTCTGCTGGACGAGGCCAACCAGGCCGACAGCGCAGCCGGAGCGTACGCCGCGCCCAAGGTTAGCTCGCCGGAGGTCAAGGCTTTTGCCCGACTCATGATGAGTGAACATCACGCGCTGAGGGTTCAGGGCCAGCAGCTGGCAAAGCGGCTCAACCTGACCCCGGAGGCACCCACCAACGATCCGGTCAGGACCCTGGCCCTGAGTGAGATGGCGGCGCTGCAGGGAGCCACCAGGATGTCCGGGTTCGACAGCACCTATATCGGGCAGGAGGTCGAGGCGCATAAGGCGGTTCTCGACCTGGCCGACAAGGCTCACGGCGCGGCCCAGAGCCCGGAGCTGAAGAAGCTGATCGAACAGGCCAAGCCGGTCATCCAGAAGCATCTCAATCAAGCCGAGCGGATTCACCAGAAATTCGCCAAACCTGCGGCCTAGCCTGATACTGGGATTGTGGTCCTGGATTCACGCTGGATTCACGGAAGCTCGTTAGCCTCGGGTCACAATCCGCCGGGCTTCAGCAAATCGCCCTCACCCCGTATCACTCCTAGGAGGA
>DATFQK010000440.1:0-3829 GCA_035264345.1 Gemmatimonadales bacterium
CCCGCCTCCCGCTCGGCCTGAAGCAGCTGCGCCTCGGCCAGGGCGGCATCGAGCGCCTCGATCAACTGCTTGCGATGGCCATCGAGTGTGTCGCAGGCTCCGGCCGCCACCAGTGACTCGAGCACCCGTTTGTTGCATAACCTGAGGTCGATGCGCTCGACCAGATCGGCTATGGTGTGATAGGGCCCATCGGCGCGGCCCGCAATGATCGATGCAATCGCGCCCTCCCCCACGTTGCGCACCGCTCCCAGGCCGAAGCGGATTCTCCGATCACCCACGACGGTAAACTTGAATCCCGATTCGTTCACATCGGGCGGCAGGATCTCCAGTTCCAGCTCTCTGGCCTCGTTGATGTACTGGACCACTTTGTCGGTGTTTCCGATTTCCGACGAGAGCAGCGCCGCCATGAACTCGGCAGGATAGTGGGCCTTGAGCCATGCCGTCTGATAGGACAGGATCGAGTATGCTACGGAATGGGACTTATTGAACCCGTAGCGGCCGAAGGTGACGATCTGGCGGCCTAGCTCCTCGATCATGCCTCGAGGGTGTCCCAGGGCAACGGCCCGCTCGACGAACTTGGCGACCTCCCGGTTTGCCAGCTCCTGATCCTTCTTGCCCACTGCCTTTCGTAGCACGTCGGCTTCGGCCAGACTAAATCCGGCCAGCACATTGGCAATGCGCATCACCTGTTCCTGATAGGTGATGACACCGTAGGTGGGGGCCAGGATGTCCGTGAGGGATGGGTGAGGATAGGTCACCCGCTCCTGTCCCAGCTTCCGCCGGATGAAAACGAGATGCATCCCCGCATCGAGTGGTCCAGGGCGCAGCAGGGCGTTACTGGCGACCAGATCGTCGAAGCGGTCGCACTTCATGGACCGCAGGGTATCGGTGGCCAAGGGTGACTCGAACTGAAAGATCCCGGCGGTTCGGCCATGGCGCAGCAGGTCGTAGACCTGGGGGTCGTCCAGCTCCAGCGTGGCCATGTCGGGACGCGTCCCGTGCAATGCCTCGATCATCGCCACTGCGTCGTGAATCACGGTCAGGGTTTTGAGGCCCAGCAGGTCCATCTTGAGCATGCCGACCTTCTCCAGCGCGCCCATCTCATACTGGGTGATGATGGACTCGTCCCCCTCCGCCGGAGCCCCGCCGACGTCGCTCTTGACCCGGTTGGTGGGAGCCACGCAGACCGGCACATAATCCGACAGCGGGCCTGGAGCGATTACCACGCCGGCGGCATGCACCGACATGTGACGGGATATGCCTTCGATCCGGGAGCTCAGATCGACCAGCCGGCGGTACACTGGGTTGCCCCGGACCAGCTCCCGAAGCTCGTCGATCTTCTTTTCCGCCTCGCGAATGTTCAGGCTGTACGCCGGGCCCGAAGGAATCAGCTTCGTGATGCGGTCGGCCTCACCGGGAGGAATCCGGAGCACCCGGGCCACGTCCTTGACGGCCGCGCGCGCCTTCATCGTTCCAAAGGTCACGATCTGTCCCACACTGTTCCTGCCGTAGCGTTCCCGCACGTATTCGATCACTTCGCCACGACGCTCGAAGCAGAAGTCCACGTCGATATCGGGCATCGACACCCGCTCGGGATTGAGGAACCGCTCGAACAGGAGATCGAACTTGAGGGGACAGACGTCGGTGATACCGAGCGAATACGCCACCAGGGAACCGGCGGCCGACCCGCGTCCAGGGCCCACCGGAATCCCGCGCTGGCGCGCGGCGGCAATGAAGTCCTGGACGATCAGGAAATAGCCGGCGTAGCCGGCGCGCTCGATGACTCCGAGCTCATACTCCAGCCGCTCCCCCACCTCCGGAGGAAGCGGTGATCCATACCGCTGCTCGGCGCCGGTGTGGGCCAGATGCTGGAGCAGCGCTTCATCGCTTGGATACTCGGCCGGCCGGGGGAAGACGGGCAGAAAGTAGCGCTTCTCGAAGTCGAACTCACACAGCTCTGCCACCCGGGCCGTGTGGTCGAGCGTCTCCGGGTGCTCGGGGAAGAGCGCCCGCATTTCCGCCTCGGACTTGACGTAGGACTCCTGGCCGAGGAAGCGGAAACGCTTGGGGTCGTCCAGATCACTACCGGTGCCGATGGCCAGCAGGACATCGTGCGCTTCGGCGTCCTCGCGCCGGAGATAATGCGCGTCGTTCGTAGCCACGACGCCAATGCCAAGCTCCCGTCCCAGGCGCAGCATGCCTTCGGTGACCTGGCGCTCTTCGCCGATCCCGTGCTGCTGAATTTCGAGCCAGAATCCCTCCGGACCGAAGGTCTGGCTGAACCACTCGGCGCTCTTCCTGGCCTCGTCGAACTTGCCCTGCCGGAGATAGAGCGCCACCTCGCCTGAGAGGCAGGCTGCCAAGCAGACCAGGCCCTCCGAGTGGGCGGCGAGTACCTCTTTGTCGATCCGCGGCCGGCGGTAAAAACCCTCCACGAATCCAATCGAGGTCAGACGGACCAGGTTGCGGTAGCCCGTCCGGTTCCGGGCCAGGAGAACGAGATGGCTGTACGGGGCGGGTGCCCATTGGGGCTTTTCCCGCAGGGTGCGGGGACCGAACGCGAGATAGGCCTCGAACCCCAGAATGGGCCGGATCTGTTGCGCTTTGGCCTGCTCGTAGAAGGCCCAAGCGGAGTGCATGTTCCCGTGATCGGTTACCGCCAGACTGTCCATGCCGAGCTTCTTGACGTGGCCGACCAGTTCGGGAATCCGGTTGGCCCCGTCGAGAAGAGAGTACTCGCTATGGGTATGGAGATGGACGAATGGCATATCAGTCGCGGATCATAAGTCAGTATTCCTCAACCCGCCGCTCACCAGTCCGGTTTCGACGCGTGCAGTGGACGGGCCGCGGTTTGCCCTGGGCGACAAGGTCCCGCGGCGCGATGGGAAAAGTGGGCCCGGCGGTGAAGATCTGCGGTCGAGCGCGTCCTGATTGTCGCCAGTGAGCCGGCCAATCCGTCAGCACCGAACCCGACCGCCGACAGCCGAATGTATTCGGACACGGAGTGAAAGTACCGGCAGGTGGAGCGATTGTCAAAAGCCGTTGCCGTATCTTATCTTGCTGAGATCTACGCGGTTCTCCCGGTGCCCTTTTCTCCCTGCTTTCACTACCGGTGGAGTTGTTGGCAAGTGCGAAATTCGCGCTCTTTCTTTCTCGTGCTCTTTGGGGCCATCCTGACCGGCTGTAGCGACGGCACGGGCCCGACCACCCCCCCTTCCCTGGACTGCTCGGCGGCCAGCACCCGGACCCTCCAGGTGGGTGAACACGAGATTCTGGATCCGAATGCCACCGGCGCCTGCGTACGCCTTCCGGCGGCGGGCCCCGGCGGGGCGGAGCATCTGTATATCCCCCTTGCAACCGCAGGCCAGGAGACGCCGGATGGACTTTCCGCCCCCTATTTGCTGAGTGGGACAGCGGTTGCCACAGCCTCGGCCCCGCAGCTACCGGAACCTCGGCTCTCGGCCTTTCGGGCGCCGCTGGCCGCCGAAGCATTCCACAGCCTGCTACGCGCGCGGGAGAAGTCCCTGGCGGAAGATGGTTCCCGGGCGCTCTTCGACCAGGCGCGCATTGCCGCGCGGGAGGCTCCTCCTGCGGTCGGCGATCAACGTACGTTCAATGTCTGTGCCTCCTCGAGCTGCACCGGGTTCGCTCAGTCGACAGCTACGGCCCGATCGGTGGGCGATCGTGTCGCGATCTACGTCGACAATGCTGCGCCGGCCGGTGGATACACCGACAGCGATCTCGACCAGGTGCGGACCCTCTTCGATCAGTACCTCTATCCCATCGATACGGTTGCCTTCGGCCGGGAATCGGATGTGGATGGGAATGG
>DATFQK010000441.1:0-2847 GCA_035264345.1 Gemmatimonadales bacterium
CTGAGATGCAGGTGACAATCGGGAGGGGCTACGTAAATCCGGCCGGGTTCGATCGCCTGGCCACTGATGGCATGGCGAGCCGGCAGTGGACCGGCCCGGCTCAAAATACGTGGCAAGGTGCTGGTAACGGACCCGGGAAAGTGGACCACGACGAAAACTGAACCGGGAAAGTCTGGAGGGAGACCTCTCACAAGCTCAGCGACCGCTTCGATGCTGCCGGCGGAGCCGCCGATCACCACGATGTCCCGCCCTGCCATTTGTGCTCCGATGCTGAGTACTGAAGCTAGCCCACTTGCGAGGGAAGGGCAAACGGCGTTCTCCATATGCGTAACCGGGATCACGGCTTCCGGCCCGGCTCGGCCGCAAGTTCATCTGATGCTCCTGAGCAAAAGACATATCCGGTCCCGCGGTGATCCGCGGAGGGTGATTTGACTTCACCGGTGCCCAGTCCCTTTGGCACTGAAAGACTGCATCTGTTCGAACGAGTCACCCGGGCCTTGCATCACGCCTCGGGCTTCGAGCAGATCATTCGGGCTACAGGCGAGTGTCTGGTGCCAGGGTTTGCCGACGCCGCCGTTCTGATCGTCCAGCGGGAGGAGCAGGAGGATTGGATGGAGGTTGTTCACTCCAATCGCGGGGAGGAGGCGGTGATCGCCGAGGCAGTCCGCCCCTTACTCCCGGCGCTACGCCGGTTTGCCAAGGCGGACGCGCAGCAGGGCCGCGAGTTCCGCTGGATTCCCAGCCTCAACGCCAGCGCAGTACGTTTCCTCCGGCGGGATCCCGCGATCTACTCCCTGCTACAGCATCTCTGTGTTCAGTCGTTGTTGGTGGTCCCCCTCCGGGCCGGAGGCTTGATTTTCGGGGCCATGGCTCTGCTTCGCACTCAAGGGATCGAGCCGTACAATGCCATGGATCTTTCGGCGGCTCAGGTTATTGCCCGGCGTTCAGCGGTCGCGATTCAGGGCTCGGAGCTGAATGACCCGCTGGGTAATGAGGAGGCTCGCCGTTACCGGCTGGAAGACACCCTGCAGAAGTGGATCCGGGTGTTCGACCGGGCAGGCTGGGGTGCCGCCATTGTGGATGCGGAGGATCAACGGATAGAGGCGGTGAACCCGGCATTCGCGGCGCTGCACGGCTACCCGAGCCCGGGCAGCCTGAGCGGAAGATTGTTCTCCGATCTGCTTCCGCCCGACCGGGCCAGCGAACCGGCGGGGTGGCGGAGTGAGTCGAATCCTCCAGTGTACGAGTCGCTTCACCTGCGGGCCGATGGCTCTCTGTTTCCGGTGCTGACCAATGTGACCTCGCTAACTCCAGGTCCGGGTGGCAGCTCCTACGTCATCACCGTTCAGGATCTCACTGAGCTCAAGCGGGCAGAGGAGAGGCTTCGTCGCGCCCAGCGCCTGGAGGCAGCGGGCCGGCTGGCCGGCGGCGTCGCCCACGAAGTCAACAACATGATGACCATCATCCTCGGATTCAGCGACCTGCTGGTGCGGAGCGGGGCGGTCGCACCCGAGCGGCACCGGGATGTTGAGGAAATCCGAAGGGCGGCCACCCGAGCGGGCAAGATCACCCAGCAGCTGCTCGCCTTCAGCCGGCAACAAATTCTCCAGCCGGCGGATCTTCAGCTGAACGACGTGGTGCAGGAGCTGGTGCCGATGCTGAAGCTGCTCCTCCCCGCCAATGTCGAGCTGAAGTCCTCGCTCGCACCTCTGGGCCCCCTGGTGCGAGCCGACCGGGCGCAGCTGGACCAGGTGATCATCAACCTGGCATTTAATGCCCGCGATGCCATGCCCGGAGGGGGAACGCTACGGCTGCTGACGGAATCTCGCAGGCTGGACGAGCAAGACGGCCTCCAGCTCATTGGCATTCCCTTTGTCCCGGGGGAATACGCTCTCGTCTCAGTGATCGATACCGGGCACGGCATGGACTCCCAGACGCTTCAGCAGGTCTTCGAGCCCTTCTTCACCACCAAGCCGGTGGGATCCGGCACCGGATTGGGCCTCGCCACCGTCTACGGTATTGTGAAGCAGAGCGGCGGCTACGTTTGGGTCGAAAGTGCCCCGGGAACGGGAACTACGGTAACGGTGTGTCTGCCCCAGGTTCGAGCCGAAGCTCCGGTTGAGCGCACGAGATCGTCCGGGTCATTCCTGGCGGAATGCAAGACCGGCAACGTGTTGGTGATCGAGGATGAAGAAGGGGTCCGCGAGCTGGCCCTCCGGATACTGGAGCAGCAGGGCCATCGGGTGTATGAGGCTCGCGATGGCGATGAGGCTGTCGCCCGACTCGAGGAGTTCGGCGCTGAACTGGATCTGGTAGTCTCGGATGTCATTGTTCCGAACATTGGCACCACCGAGCTGGCGCAGAAGATCCGCGACGCTCGGGCCGACATCCCTATTCTCTATATGTCGGGTTACTCCCATGAGGAGGTGGTGGAGCGCGGCCTGATCGACCCCGATTTCATTTTCCTGCAGAAGCCGTTTACGGCGGCCGAGCTGACCCAGCTCGTCTGCCGGCAACTGGAGGGGTCGCCGGCGGCCGGTGGTGGGGAGTAACTACATGTTTATATTCCATTTAGGCTGAGTTCATCGGTCTGGCTCAGCCTCACATCTCGGGTAGCAACGCCAGCTTAGGGGGCAGCATGCAGACTGGAACCGCTCCGGCCACGGCGGTCGCAACCGACACCTTTCCTATCAACGGCACCGACTTCGTCGAGTTCTATGTCGGCAATGCCAAGCAGGCCAGCCACTACTATCGAACCGCCTTCGGGTTTCAGCTGACCGGCTATCGGGGACCGGAAACCGGTACCCGCGATCGGGCCAGCTACCTGCTGCAGCAGAACAAAGTCCG
>DATFQK010000442.1:0-2924 GCA_035264345.1 Gemmatimonadales bacterium
ACGACAGATCGGCTTGAGACGTGCCTCGTTAGCTTTCTAACACGAGTACGAAGAGGGGATCAGCCCGAGCGACGTGTGGTGACAGAGATATCAGGTAAGCGGTTCGAGATGAGGGTCCAGCCATGCCAGAGAAGATTCCACCTGCCTTGACCCCGGAACAGTGGGAGACTCGGGACTATCGCCAAGCCGCACGCGAGCTGGACCAGTGGGCGAAACAGACCGAGCGACCCTCCGCAGAGGATTCCACCGAGTACGTAGCCAAGCTCGGCCTTGGTGAGAGCGGCAGCGTCATTGTGATGAACCGGGCGCACGACCGGGTCCTGGTGCCGCCACCCGCGCGGGCGGCCCTCGCGGCTTTCGCCCTGGCCGAGCAGCCGTTCGGATTCACTCACACGGATGTGGCGACGTTACGTGCCGCCGCAGACGCGAGTCAGGACAGCGGACTCGCCGGTTCTCTCCGCAGTCTCGCCGAGCGGCTCCAAGTGCTGTTGCCGCCGGCGACCCCGTAGTCGTCGCCCTGGTTGCTCGAGGCACCCCACATGGTGTCCGGCAATCCGGCTTCTTCCTGGCCTTTGTCTGATCCGAGCCCTATGTTATCTCATCTCTCTCAAGCAGCCCCATGGGCGACAAGCCCGGTTCGGAACACCCCCGGTCTTTCCCCAGCCAGCTCCGCCGCCTCCTCGAGGCGGCGGATGGTCCGCCACAGGAGCAGGCATGGAGCGAGTTTCTCCAGTCCTACTCCCGCCTGATCCTGTTCGTCGCGCGGCAAACCGCCCGCAACGACCAGGATGTCGTGATGGACCGCTATACCTTTGCTATCGAGCGGCTTGGGGAGCAGAACTTCCGGAGGCTCCGAACCTTCGCGGCCGATGGAAGAGGCAAGTTCACCACCTGGCTGGTCGTCGTTGTCCGCAGGCTCTGCCTCGACTACGATCGCCTGAAGCATGGTCGAAGCCTCTCTCCGGAAGCGCGCCGCACCACCACTCCTCGCCGTCTGGTCGAGGTCGTGCTCGATCCCGAGGTTCTCGACCGGCTTCCCGACCAGCGGCCCTCCGCCGACGAGGAGCTGGAACGAGAGCAGGTCCTCCAGCAGCTCGCAAAGGCGGTCGCGGCGCTCAGCCCAAGCGACCAGTTGCTTATCGCCCTCCGCTACCAGGACGACCGCTCCGCGAGGGAGATCGCCTCCCTCATGTCGCTGCCCACGCAGTTTCACGTATACCGCCGGCTCAAACGGCTCCACGACACGCTGCGTAGCGCACTGGCGGTAAAACCTGATAGGCGACCACTCGCGCAGCACCTGATCCGCCTGCCGTTCAATATGGGTAGGGCAGTGACGGACCACTCCATCCCATCTCAGGATGCATCTTTCTTCCGAAGCGCTGGCGGGATACCTCGACCGCGACCTGGCCGGTGAGGAGCAGAATCAGGCCGAGCTGCATCTCGCGTCCTGCCCGGAATGCCGTCAGGAGCTGGCCGAGATCCGCCGTCTCCAGCTCCGCCGCCGCCGAAAGCGGGCACTGGTGCTGGTTCCCGCGGCCGCGGCCGCGGCAGTGCTGCTAACCACCACGCTGTCTCACCAGGACCCGGCGCCTTCCGATACCCGGGCCGGCCCCAATTCCGACGCACTGCTCGAGATCGTCTCGCCCGCGCCTTCGGCTGAGATCGATGGCAGACCGATCACGTTCATCTGGCGGGGCGCCGGCCCGGGAGCCACCTACACCTTGACGCTTCAGGAACCCGATGGCCGCGTGGTCTGGACCTCGACCGGCGCCGATACCTTCGCGGTCGCTCCGGACAGCCTCGCGCTCAGCCGGGGGCTTACCTGGTTCTGGTCGGTGGACGCACTGCTGCCGGATGGCCGTTCGCGTTCGACTGGTGTCAAACGCCTGAGGACAGGCGAGTGAGCCGGCCTCGCCTCCTCTCACTGCCTGCGCTTCTGGTGCCGTTGACCCTCGCGTGCCGCGACGCGCCGTCCCCCCAAGCTTCCCCCGATCGAGCGTCGGCCCCGGCGCAACTCGAGTCCTTGAGCGCAGCGGCGGAGAGCCTGTACCAGGCCGGCGAGTACGGGCGCACCAGAGAAGCCTGGACCGCCGCCCTGAACCTCATTCAGAGCGGCCGCGACCACGCGGCCGAAGCACGGATCCTCACCTCCCTCGGACTCACGGAATGGCGGCTGGGCGACTACAAGGGTGCCAGGGCCCGAACGGAGGAAGCGCGTACCATCCTGGAGGCACACGGCCCTCGAGTGCTGCTTCCCCGCACCTACAATGCCCTGGGTCTCATCGCCTGGGACCAGGGCCGTCTCAGCGAGGCTGCCGAGCTCTGGCAACGAACGATGGAGATCGCCCATGAGGTGGGGGACCAGGAATACGTCGACAAGCCGGCGATGAACCTGGGGCTCTGGTACGCCGGGATCGGAGACCTGGCGCGCGCGTGGGAATCGTTCGATGCCAGCCTTGGCGCCGGCAGGAGGCTGAAGATTCGTCCCCTCGAGCTGCGCTCGCTGGTCAACCTGGCGATGGTGGCGAACCGAATGGGCGAGCCACGCCTCGCCCTGGCTTGGCTCGACTCCGCGTCCGCGGCTGGAGTCGAGGAAGACTTCCTGGCTGAGGACAACTACCGAAGCCAACTCGCGACCGCCGCCTGGGCGATGGGTGATCCCGGGGTGGCCCTTGCGGGGCTGGATAGTGCCGTTCGCAAGGCGCGGCGCAGCGGGCTCCGGCAGTCGGAGGCAGCCAACCTGACGCTGATGGCCGACATCTACTGGGAAGCCGGAGACCTGGCTCGAGCCCTCGGGCTCCACGCAGAGGCCGAGGCGATCCACGGCGAGCTCGATCTACCCAGCGAACAGGGCCAGAATCTCCACAGTGCGGCCCGGATCCGGGCCGCCATGGGCCAGCGGCAGCAAGCCGAGGAGCTGGTCT
>DATFQK010000443.1:0-5730 GCA_035264345.1 Gemmatimonadales bacterium
TGCCTGCGGCGGCGACACCACCGAACCAACCGAACCCACAACCGGATCACTGCAGATCAGAACCGAGACCACCGGTGAAGTGACGGCGGGCGGTTATACCTATCGGATCGATGGTGAGCCGCCCCAGGCAATCGGGACCGATGCCACCCTCTCCCGAGAAAATCTGGAGATCGGGTCTCACGTCATTCAGCTGGCGGGTCTACCCGATGGCTGCACTGCCGGCGGCACCAACCCTCAGGCCGTGAGCGTCGAGCCGGGCTCCACCTCGACGGTGAGCTTCGCGATCACCTGCGTGCCACCGGTGGGAACCATCCAGGTGGCAACCGCTACGTCGGGTCCCGCTCCAGCCGGTTACGACCTCGTGCTCGATGCGATCCCGCTGGGCCCGATCGGGGCCGCCGAGACCAGAGCGCTCGACAGCGTGTCTTCCGGCGTCCACTCGGTGGGTCTCTCGGGTGTGCCGGCCAACTGCCAGCTGGCTGGCGAGAACCCGCGGGACATGACTCTGCAGACCGGAGATACCGCCGAGGTGGCCTTTACCATCACCTGTGTGGCGCCTCCCCCCGAGACCGGCACGCTGACAGTGAGCGTCGCAACCACCGGCACGGATCCTGACGGGTACCGTCTGGTGATTGATGACGTGCGTCAGCCGGTAGCCCTGAACGGGACGGTCACTCTCAACAATGTCGCGACCGGTAATCATGTGGTTCGTCTGTCAGGACTGGCCACCGGCTGCCTGCCGGCCGAGGCAAACCCGCGTCAGGTGGCGGTCACTGCCGGCAGCACCGCCGCGGTGACGTTTACCGTCACCTGCACCCCTCCGGCCGTCGGCAGTCTGCGAATCTCCACTGCAACCACGGGAAGCAGTCCGGACACCAATGGCTATATCTTCGCGCTGGACGGTGGGGTGGGACAGCAGATCGGGTCCAACGCGATCCTGACGCTGGACAGCATCGAAGTGGGTGCCCACACGGTGGCGCTCTCGGGCTTGGCCGAGGGGTGCACGCTGGACGGCAGCAATCCCCGCGCGGCCACCGTAACCAGCGGGAGCGTCACAGAGATCGTCTTGGCGGTCGGGTGTGAGCCCCCGGCGAGCAGCCCATGGAGCCGCCTCGAGACCGGGACCAGCTTCAGCCTCTACAGCATCTGGGGCAGCTCATCCGGCGACGTGTTCACACTGGGGGAACCGGGCGGTCGGTACGAGGCAGGAATCTTCCACTACAACGGACAATCGTGGTCCCCCCAGTCGACCGAATCAGGAGTGACCCTGTACGGCCTCTGGGGCAGTGGAAGCAATGACGTGTTTGCGGTGGGCTCAAGCCCCCTCGGCGCCCAAGGCTACGATGGCGTCATCTTTCATTACGACGGATCGGCCTGGACTCCGATGGCCGGGCCCGGCGTCGGCACTCAGAACGGATCGGTACAGGTGGCGTTCTTCTCCGTCTGGGGAGCCTCGTCCAGTGATGTCTTTGCCGTGGGTCAGGCCGGCAGCGATTTCAACCGAGCGCTGATCGCCCACTACGACGGCACCAGCTGGTCCGAGATGCCGCTGGAGGCCGGAGACGATCGCGTGCTGATGGACGTGTCCGGCAGCTCGGGACAGGATGTGTACGCGGTGGGATTTTTCGACGCCGGCGCCAGCCTGAGGGGCAAGTTTGCTCTCGCCGCGGGCGCCGGGTTGTTCTCCGCCGGTCTGATCCTGCATTTCAACGGCAGCACCTGGCAGGAAGTCCAGCCGGTCGCAGCGAACATTTCCTACAGCGGAGTATGGGCGGCCGCGTCAAATGACGTGTTTGTGGTGGGCGCCTCGAACGATCAGGGAGTCATTCTGCATTTCGATGGTACCAGTTGGAGTCCGATGCCCGTTCCGCCCACCGGGCCACTGCTCGATATCTGGGGCACCTCGGGCGCCGATCTGTACGCCGTTGGGGTAGGAACCATCCTGCACTTCGATGGGCAGGGCTGGAGCGAGTCGCTGTCCGCTTCCCAGCGGCTTGCCAGTGTATGGGCCGCCTCGCCCAGTGAGGTATTTGTTTCGGGAAGCGGCGGGACCGTGCTTCGCGGCTCAGCAAGTCTCAGCACCGCCGCAAGGCGCTAGCCCCTGTGGCCACCGTGCTCCTGGCGGAGGTAAGACTGTTCTTGCTCCGGCCCATCGAGCTGCCGTGAACTAACAATTTTGTCAATTGGACCGAAGCTTCCGACAATCTGGTCGGGTGGCTTCAGGTCCGATCTCCGGCAGCCCTCCTCAGCGAGGGTGAACCGTGTGCCTTACGCGTGGCATGCGGGTTGCCTTCGTGTCGCTTGACCCACGAGAGACGCGGCTCGTTGCGCAATCGTGACCCGATTGTCTTCGCCCAGACTGAGTCGGGGCGGAGCTTTGGTTTTTTCAGAGGAGTGTGCTGCTGTGAGATATCCAACCATCTCGATGCTGGCGCCTGTGATGGTCGCGCTGGCAATGAGTCGCGCGGCGGTGCTGCAGGCCCAGAGCCCGGCATTCGGATCCGCCGACGAGACCGCTGCCAGGCTCGCAGCCCGCTCCAGGGAGCGCGCCAGGGAATGGGATCAGGCGACGCCGGTCATCCATTGCGCCCCCGCGCCGCTGACCGAGCGTCCCGGCGCGTCGGCCGAGGCGGCACGTCCGCGCCTGGTTCCGCTGGAGCAGGCGTTCCTCGACGCCGCCATCGTGAGGCGGGAGGTCCCCGCCCGGTCACAGACAGTGGTCAATCGGCCATGACCCCCAAGCACTATCTATTGGCGAGCGACTTCGATCAAACGCTGAGCTTCAATGATTCCGGCTTTGTCCTGAGCGAGATGCTCGGCATCGGCGGGTTCGAGGAAAAGTGCGCCGGGCTCTCGTCCATGCACCTGGTGAATCAGGGGGCGGAGCTCTCCTACCTTTTGCTCCACGATCCGGAATACCGGAGGGTTCGGAAGGAGGACCTGGAACAGGTGGGTCGTCACATACGCCTCAAGCAGCATATCGCGGTGCTTGGCCGGGTGCTGGATTCGCTGCAGGGATTCCGCTTCACCTTCTGCGTCATTTCGGCAGCGCCGGAGGAAGTGATCCGATCTGCGCTGGCCGGAATGGTTCCGCCCGAGCGGATCCACGGCACTCGTTTCCGCTACGATCCGGGAACCGGCGAGATCCAATCCATCATCAGGGCACCTGCCGGCTACGGGAAGGTGGCCGTGCTGGACCAGCTTCGGGTCGAGCTGGGACTGAGTGGCGATTGCATCGTCTACGTTGGAGACGGAGGGTCGGACGTGCATGTCATGCTGCACGTGAACCGGCTGGACGGGCTGACGGTTGCCGTGTCCGAGAACAAGTTCCTTACCCCGATCGCCCGGAGAACCGTGCTCAGCGACGACGTGCTCAGCGTAATGGTGCCGGTGCTGGAGGAGATCGTCAAACTGGACGCCGGCTCCATCCGCGCCTTCTTTGGCTCTCACGGCTTTGTGCTGCAGGAGTGGGACAAGGCGCGCACCGACTCGCTGATCATCCGGGTAAGCCATCCCGATAGGTACCCGGCCATCGCGTGAAAGCCGCCGACGCGCTGGGATGGCTCGCCACCGCCGTGTTCCTGGCCTCCTACTCCCGTAAGAGCCAGCAAGCTCTCCGCCTGACCCAGGCTGCCGCCGCGCTTCTCTGGGTGGTATACGGCATTTTGCTCCACTCGCTGCCTATCATCGTGGCCAATCTGCTCGTTGCCGCGGTCGCCGCCTACTCCTCCCGCACTGAGGCGGCTCCTGAAAGAAGCCCGGCCATCACGACTTCAGTCGAGCCGGATCTATCCCGTATTTCTTGACCTTGTAGCTGACGACCCGTTGAGTGGTGCCCAGGAGCCTCGCAGCCCTGGACCGGTTACCCAGGGCGGTCTTGAGCGCGTCCTCGATCAGACTGCGCTCAAAGGCCCCGACCGCACCATCCAGCGAAGTGCTGACCACCGTGCCGGTGGCGTCCGCGGTCTGCAGCGTCGGCGGCAAGTGATAGCCATGAATGACTTCTCCGTCCGCCAGCAGCACGGCTCGCTCAATGGTGTTCTCCAGCTCGCGCACGTTGCCCGGCCAGTGATAGCTGGATAGCAGGTCGATAGCCGGGGTGGAGATCCGCCGAATGTTCTTTCCCTGCTCCCGGGCATACTTCTCGACAAAGTGATCTGCCAGGGGAAGCACGTCCGCTTTTCGGGAGCGAAGCGGCGGGATGAAGATGGGGAAGACGTTCAGCCGGTAGTACAAATCCTCCCGGAAGCTGGCGTCGGCCAATGCTTTCTCCAGGTCCCGGTTGGTGGCCGCAATCACTCGCACGTCGACCGGTACGGGTTCCGTTCCCCCCACCCGTTCGAACTCCCGCTCCTGCAGAACCCGCAGCAGCTTCACCTGGGTGGCCGGACTCAGCTCCCCGATCTCGTCGAGGAATAGGGTCCCACCGTTGGCGAGCTCGAAGCGTCCCTTCTTCCGCTGCACCGCTCCGGTAAATGCCCCCCGTTCGTAGCCGAACAGCTCCGACTCGACCAGGGTCTCCGGTAGCGCCGCGCAGTTCACCTTGATGAAGGGCTTCTTGGCCCGGGGCGAGTGCAGGTGGATGGCTTGGGCGACCAACTCCTTGCCCGTGCCCGATTCGCCCCGGATCAACACCGTAGTGTTACTTCCAGCCACCCTGGCTACCGATTCGTAGAGTTGGCGCATGGGGCCGCTCGCGCCCACCAGGTTGAAAAGGGAACTCCGTTGCTCCAGCTCCTGCCGCAGCTGAGCGTTCTCGGAGACCCACTTTTGCCGCTCCACGTCCAGTAGCCGGTGAATACGGACTGCCTGCGAAATCATGGAGGCCACCACCCGGAGAAATTTCAGCAGGCGATCCACGTCGCGCTCGGGACGAAATCGCACTTCGACCATCAACGAGCCGACGCAGCGCCGGTGCAGCACAACCGGAACTGCCAGCGCGGTGTGCTCGGTGCTTCCGTCAACCTGGCGACCCACCACGATGGTTTCTCCTGTGGTGGCTGCCTCCCCGAGGATTCCCTGGGCGGCACCATAGTGATCGCCCTCCCGATCGTGGCGCAGCCCTACCTGGGCCCTGATCTCCAGGACCCCCGTTTGCTCGTTCAAGAGAGCCATGGCTCCACGAAGCACCGAACAACGACGGACCAGAATCAGCAGGACCGCTGAAAGACCCCCAGGTAGACTCAGGTGTCCGGCAAGGGCCTGGCTGACGTCGACCAGAGTCCCCAGCTTTCTCGCCTCTGCGGTCTCGGTTCGGAGCAGCGGGGCGGCGTCCGTCTCAGCCTCGCGGGGATCGGGCTTCGTGTTGGACGGCAGCAAGGCGGGGGGATGCACCACGATCCGGGGGGCATCTCCGGTGGCCGGGTTGGTCATTGCTACTCCGGGGTTAAAGCTCAACAAAAAACCCGCTCTTCAGGAGCGGGCCGGGATGCAGGACAGAGTGTCCGAGCTTGTAGCTAAGGCCTACGCTCCTGGTCGCTGCGCGGTGCGCAGAGAAGCCAGCGGTTGTGCCGCCGGGAATTGAGGTCGAGGAGGTGCTGCAGACCCTGGTGCATCGTTACTCCCAATGATGACCGTTCGCTCGCAAGCTAAGACTGGCCACGGCTGAGTGTCAACCACGCTGCGCGACGGCCAGGCGAGTCCGGCCGGGGACTCGCGTGATTATCAGCCCTGCCGTATAGTGGGGCAGTTCACCGCCACAGCCTGCTCAGGAAAGATCGGCGCATCCTC
>DATFQK010000444.1:0-3776 GCA_035264345.1 Gemmatimonadales bacterium
GGAACTTGTCGAACCGGTGCCCTTCAGGGCACTGGTACTCATATGTGGGCATGGCGGCTCGTGGGGTAAATGAAATCAGCCGCAAAACTTAGCGTCTCACACCGATCGATTCAACTTGGCGTCTGGTGGAGGTTACCACGAAGGCAAGAAGAGCACCAAGGAAATGAAGGGACGGCCGGTTTACGTGGGGCGGTACACGCCCCAGACCGAGCGAAGCGTGTCGCTGATCTCCCCCAAAGTAGCCCGGGCTTTGACCGCCTCAATGATCACCGGCATGAGCCGGTCGGCTCCGGCCGCCGACTGCCGCAATGCATCCAGGGTGGCTCGAACTTTTCTCGAGTCGCGCCGGCGCTTTACCTCGGCCAGGGTTGACCGCTGCTGCTGTTCCAGCACGGTGAAGTCCGGAGTTTCGATCGCCAGCGGTGGCGAGTCGTCGGCAAAGCGGTTGACGCCGACCACCACGCGGTGGCCGGACTCCTGCTGCTTCTGAAGCTCATAGGCACTTCGCGCGATCGCGTCCTGAAAGAAGCCCCGCTCGATTGCGTGAGCGGCCCCACCCTCGGCGTCGATCTGAGAGATGAGCTCCCGCGCCTCGCGCTCGATGGTATCGGTGAGCGATTCCACGTAATAGCTGCCGGCCAGCGGGTCGACCACACTGGCCAGCCCGGATTCGTATGCCAGCACCTGCTGAGTTCGGAGTGCCAGCGTGGCAGACTCTGCGGTGGGCAGCGAGAGCGCCTCGTCGTAGCCGTTGGTATGCAGCGACTGGGTGCCGCCCAGCACCGCAGCCAAAGCCTGCACCGCAACTCGGACCACGTTGTTGAGCGGTTGCTGAGCCTGAAGCGTGACACCCCCAGTCTGGGTGTGAAAGCGCATTCGGGCCGTGCCCTCGTCGGCCTGGAACCGCTCCCGCACCAGCCGAGCCCAGAGCCGGCGGGCCGCTCGGAACTTGGCGGCCTCCTCGAACAGGTCGTTGTGGCTGGCGAAAAAGAATGACAGCCGGGGACCGAAAGTCTCTATCCTGAGTCCTGCAGCGAGGGCCACTCTGACGTACTCCAACGCGTTTGCCAGCGTGAACGCCACCTCCTGCACCGCGGTTGCGCCTGCCTCCCGCATGTGGTAGCCACTGATCGAAATGGGGTTGAAGGTCATCCCCTCGTCGCTGACGAAGCGGAAGATGTCCGCCACCAGCCGGAGCGAAGGAGCGGCAGGATAGATGTAGGTGCCGCGCGCGATGTACTCCTTGAGCACGTCGTTCTGCACTGTGCCGGTCAGCTTGCTGCGGGATACGCCATGCTCTTCCCCGACCACGACGTACATGGCCAGCAGGATGGCCGCGGTGGCATTGATGGTCATGGACGTCGACACCCGATCGAGGGGGATGTCGCGGAACAGCTCCGCCAGGTCCTCCACACTGTCGATGGCCACGCCGACCCGTCCAACTTCGCCCTGCGCCATGGAATGATCCGAGTCGTAGCCCATCTGAGTCGGCAGGTCGAACGCCGTGGAGAGCCCCATCTGGCCAGCATCGAGGAGTTGGCGGAACCTGCGGTTGGTCTGCTGCGCGGTTCCGAAACCAGCATACTGCCGCATGGTCCAGAGCCGGCTGGTGTACATGCTGGGATAAGGACCCCGGGTGAAGGGGAACTCGCCGGGACGGCCCAGATCCCGAACCGGATCGCCGGTCCAGTCCTCCCGGCTGTAAACCGTCTTCACAAGGCTGGCTGAGACACCGGGCCGCTCGCGCGCGCGGCAGTCCGGCGCAGAGTGTCGGCCACGTAGCCGACGTCTTCACGCGAGCCGATCACCAAAGGCGTGCGCTGGTGCAGGCTGTCCGGCATGATGTCCAGAATCCGCTGAACTCCATCCGTCGCGGAGCCTTCCGCCTGCTCGGCGATGAAGGCCATGGGGCTGGCCTCATACAACAGACGCAGCTTCCCCTTCACGTTCTTGTTGTCCGCCGGGTACAGGAAAATCCCTCCGCTGATGAGGTTGCGATGAAAATCGCCGACCAGAGACCCGATGTAGCGGCTGTTCTTGGGGGTCACTCCGTCACTCAGATCTCCCTTGAGGCCTCTCACCGCCGTCTGCATGCCCTTGTCCCAGCGATGGAAGTTGCTCTCGTTGACGCTGTAATACCGGCCAACCCGGGGGCTGATGATCCGGGGATGAGACAGCAGAAACTCGCCGATGGTGGGATCGAGGGTGAAGCCATGCGCGCCCTGACCCGTGGTGTATACCAGCATGGTGCTGGAGCCATACATCACGTACCCCGCTGCCACCTGCTTGCAGCCGGGCTGCAGTACGTCGGCCGAGGTGCCGCGCCCATGCATGCTGACCCGGCGATAAATGCTGAAGATGGTGCCTACGGCTGAATTGACGTCGATGTTCGAGGAGCCGTCGAGCGGGTCGAAGAGGACGGCGTACTTTCCGGCCGCGTATTCCGGCGGCACGGGGATGATCTCGTCGTCCTCCTCGGATCCCATGGCACAGACCCGGCCGGTGTGCTTCAGGCAGTTCTTGATGGTCTCGTTGGCGAAAACATCCAGCTTCTGCTGTTCTTCGCCCTGCACGTTCTGATTTCCAGCCGCGCCCAGAATGTTCACCAGTCCGGCCCGGCGGATTGCCGCGGCAATGATCTTGCTGGCAAGTGCGATATCGTAGAGCAAGTTGGAAAGCTCTCCGGTTGCCTCCGGGTACCGGTCCTCCTGGTCCAGAATGAACCGCTCGATCGTGGTGACTGATGTCTGCAAGCACCCTCCTCGGCTGTGTTACTGAACGTCGTAGGTCATCCGGCGGCTGCGGGACTGGATGATCATCTCCCGCCCGTCGGTCGTGACGCTGACCGACCCGTCCTGATCGGTACGCCAGACCGCGATTCCATGACGCCGCAGCCGGTCCAACGTGGCCGGCGAAGGATGACCGTAGTTGTTCCTACCGACCGAGATCACTGCGGTCCGCGGGCGCAATGAGTCCAGCCACTCGTCTCCGGTGCTGCCGCGGCTTCCGTGATGACCCACCTTCAGCAGGTCGACCCGGCGAGCACGGCTTCGCATCTCGAGCTCAGCCGGAAATCCGGCATCGCCGGCAAACAGGGCCTGAAAGCCGCCATACTCTACCAGCAGCACCAACGAATCTTCATTCAAATCCTCGCCCCAATGCGGCCAGCGTTTATCGGGATGGAGGATACTGAAGCTCACGCTGTCGAGCGTGAAGCGCTCTCCGCGGGCACCGACATGCCAGGGAATTGCCTCACTCGCGAGCTGGTTGAGGAAGGCGTAATACAAAGGGTCGGCCACTGGTTCGCCAGGCTCGACCACAACCCCGGTCCGGTACCGCTCCAGGACACTGACGACACCTCCCAGGTGGTCCGCGTGGGCGTGGGAGACGAACACCAGCGATAGCTCACTGACGCCATGGCGAGCAAGGAAAGGAACTATCACTCGCCGGCCAGCATCGCTCTGATCCGTCTTTGGTCCGGCGTCAATCAGCACCCAGTGCCCGGCCGGTGTCCGGAGCAGCGCGCCATCGCCCTGTCCGACATCAAGAAAATGTAACGCGAGTTTGGAACCGGTGTCAGGAGAGCCGGGAGCGAGGCTCGTCAACAGCGCCAGCCAGAGTGCCGCCACACCGGACCAGCTCCAGCGGCGCATTGCCTCCGCCAGCGTATTACGGCGGCGGGTGGCCCAGAGGGTAAGCATCAGCGTAACAACCCAGGGCGCAGCAGACCGCAGCTCGGCCACTTCAACGACGTGCCCTCCGGGGACTGCAGCCCC
>DATFQK010000445.1:0-3744 GCA_035264345.1 Gemmatimonadales bacterium
GGTGAGAACCTGGCGCGGGCTCCTGACTCGATGCCCTGGGCCGAAGCCGGCGCCTTCTCCCTGGCGACGCTCACTGCCTGGCGCCTGCTGACCACTCGCGGCCGCGTTCAAGCGGGTGAGACCGTGCTGATCTGGGGCATCGGCGGCGGTGTAGCCCTGGCCGCACTGGAGATTTCCCGGTTGCTCGGCGCTCGTACAATTGTCACCAGCGGCTCGGATGCCAAGCTGGAGTTCGCTCGTTCCCGGGGGGCCGACGCGGCCCTCAATCACCGCCGTGCCGATGTGGTCAGCGAGGTACGGCGACTGACAGACGGGCTGGGAGTCGATGCGATCGTCGACAGCGTGGGTGAGGAGAGCTGGCCGCAGTCGCTCCGGTCGCTCAGAAGAGGTGGCCGGCTCCTGATCTGCGGAGCCACCAGTGGTCCGATGGTCTCGATGGACCTGCGACGGCTGTTTTGGCACCAGTGGAGTATCCTGGGCTCCACCCTGGGAAGCCGACGTGAATACGCCGAGATCGTGAGGCTGGCCGGCGACGGCAAGCTCTGGCCGGTAGTGGACCAGGTAGTGCCGCTGAGCCGGGCCCATGAGGCCTTCGCCCGCTTGGACCGGAGTGAGCAGGTTGGAAAACTCGTGATCGAGGTCGCCCAGTGAACGAGCTCTGGCAGCGGATGGTGGCCGGCGCCGAACAAATCAGCAGCGTGGTGCCCGCGCTGGTTGGCGCATTCGTCATTCTGATGACGGGCTACTTCCTCGCCCGCCAGGTCCAGCGCTGGGCCGACGAGACGCTCAAGCGGCTCAAGTTCGACCGGATGGTCAGCGCCGGGGGATTCGATGGAGTCGTGGACCGCGCGGGTCTGCGATTGGACCCGGTGCGGGCGCTGGCGAAGCTGATCTTCTGGCTGGTAATGCTGGTGGTAATTCTGCTGGCAAGCACCGCCCTCGGGCTCGAGAGCATCAACGAGATGTTCGGTGCCATGTTGGCTTTCATCCCCACGCTGATCGCCGGGATTGTGATCGTAATCCTGGGCATCATCGTAGGTGAGTTTGTCCGGGGGCTTATCCTGGCCTCAGCCGGGGGTGTGTCCGGGGTGCCGACCGTGGCCAAGCTGGCTAAGGGCGCGGTGATCACCATCGCCCTGTTCATGGCCCTGCAGCAGGTCGGGGTGGCGGAGGAGATCGTCACGGCGGCCTTCACCCTGATTCTCGGGGCCGCCGCTCTGGCGGTCGGACTGGCCTTCGGCTTGGGTAACCGGGAGCTGGCCGGCGAGATCACCAGGCGCTGGTACGAGGAGGGGCAGCGCCGGGACCGGCGGACGTCAGATCGGAACGGCAGCATGGCGGGCGAAATGCTGGGTCACGAGTCGCGAGTCGTGAGTCACCAGTCGCCAGTCACCAGCCATCAGTCACCGGTCATCAGTCATCAGTCGTCAGTGGTCAGTCACCACTCACAGGACATGAGTCGAGAGGGATAGGCCCCCGGTAGCGCCCGCCGCTATTTCAGAGTAAACCGCGCCACCGATCTGGAACCGTCGGCGTTTCGGATCGAGCCATAGACCGCTCCCTTCGCACCAAATCCGGCCAGCGAAGCATCCTTGGGGAAGGATACATCCCGCTGCCAGTGTCCCTTGCGGTCGAAGATCGCATAGACCAGCGCAGCCTTTTCGTCATTGCGGGGTTGCTGGAGCCACACCTCGCCGTTGGGTCGGCCCAGGGCGAAATCGAAAGGCGCCTTCGTCTCGGCGAAGGGATAGACGATCGCGAGATCCTGGGGCATGCCGAATTCTTTTCCCTGCTCGCGAACCTGGGCCAGCACCCGTGCCTTGTCGGCTTCGGTAACCGGGATCCTGGCAAACTTGTGTGGTGGACCCTGGAGCCACTCCCCATTGGGCGAGCGCCAATCCACCCGGCCTTCCCGGCCTCGGGCCACCCAAGCACTCCCATCCGGCAGCACGCCGAAAAAGTCATTCGGGGCAAAGACCTTCGCCGCCTGTTGTACCTGCTCACCAAAGACGGCGTCGCCATACTCCGGAGAGGTAAGATGGGCGACGGTGTCTATGCTGCCGCTGCGGAGAGCCACGCGAAGAACCGGAATGCTGTCCGGACGGATGGCTCGACCGGGCTCTCCGCCACCGAGGACTGCCTGATAATCGATCTTGTAGCCCCGCCCCAGGGTATCGTAGAGGAGAATGGGCGTTTTGCCTGCGGCATTGTGGGAGGGGAGCACCTCGAGCGGTTTACCGGCTTCGCTCCACAGCGTAGTGCGGAGCGCGCTGAAGTCGACCAGCGCGATCGTGTCGCCAGCGAGATGAGCGACCCACCCGGGGAACTTGTACTGCCCCGCCGGGCTGCCCTGAGCGACCGAATCCACCCGGGTGCCGAGGGTGTCAATTTTTCCGCTGTCGAGGTTGCTTCTAAAAAAGAGCTTGCTCCTCGTATCAGCGAACACCACCCCTCCATTGGCCAACTCCACCACATTGCTGAGCATCCCGAATTTGTTCGGCAGTCGCGCGTCATGGGAGAGTACGCTCTGACTCTGCGCGGAACGGCAGGCGAGGGCGCCGGCCACGGCCAAGACACAAATCAAGCGGGCTCGCTTCATGGGCAATCCTTTTCTACGGGCGTGAAAGCGTCACCGAGGCGGGCGACTGGCTGGGAATCGGTAGCGCAATGAGTCGCGTGCCACCGGCTGCAGGCTCGGCTACCAGGGCGGTATGCTCTGCGAGGGCCAGGATGCGACCTGATCCTCGAATTCTGACCTCGCGGACCAAACGACCGGCCCGGTCCACTACATGGTAGCGCCTTGATGAATCAGCAGGCGCCCGACTCTTCTCCAGCCAGACCTGGCCGGCAGGATCGGACACTCCCGCTTCGAAGGGTGGCTTGAGGGCCGCAAAGGGGAGGTCCTGAGCGGTACGCCTGAGCTCCGCCGGGAATTTCCGGAGAAAAAGCTCCCGGTCGTACCGGGTGACCTCCAGAACCCGGTCGGGCAGCGCTGCGCCCTTCGACCATTTTCCCTCGGGTGAGCGCCAGTCTACCCGGTTGTCGTACACCCGAGCCACCCACAGCGACCCATCAGGCAGTACGCCCCAGCGATCCACGCCGCTGAATACCCGCCGCTCGAATCGGCGTCCGGCGTCACCAATGACCTCGGCAATGTCCAGTGGGGCCAGCCGAGCGATGGTATCTATCCGGGTCAATTCAGGGTTGGCCCGTACCACGGCGGCGGAATCTCGGTTGCCGCTGCCGTCCGGTCCCGGCGGAGGATAGAGGTCGAAGTAGTACCGGGCGGCCGCGTCGCGGGAGCGCGGCAGCGTGCCACGAGTTATGGCGGGTGCCGGAATGGCTCGGGCGAGATGTCCAGCCGGCGCCCACAAGGTCAGCCGCCGGAGTCCCCAGTCTCCAACGAAGAGTGTATCCTGGGCAACGAAGATGTTTGCCGGGTTGCGCAGATCCTTCGAGGAGCGTCCACCCAGCGGAGCGGCGGTAGGTCGAGCGGAATCAACGATGGCCACCGCTTCCTCGGCGGGCGCGATGACGGCCCACCGGCTTCCGCCCAGCCAGGATGCCTCGGTGATCTCTGCATACGGTGCCAGGACCGTATCACCGCTCGCGGTGAGCTCGACGACAGGCGCTCTGGCTTGGGAGGCTCCGCATCCGGCGAGCAGGGCTGCGAGCAGGACGAGGCCGCCAGAGATCGATCCCGGATGCATGCCGGAAAGGTAATGGCCTGCATGCCGGTTCTTT
>DATFQK010000446.1:0-5932 GCA_035264345.1 Gemmatimonadales bacterium
CGGCGTGGGCGCGGTTGCTACCCAGAGCCTGGGGAACACCGCATACGGGGAACGCGGCCTCGATCTTATCGCTCAGGGAGCTACCGCGGAGGAGGCCCTCAGGATAGTGATGCGCACCGATACGATGCTCCAGGACCGCCAAGTGGGGTTGGTAGATACCCGGGGGAATGCGGCGAGCTTTACCGGGAAGACCACCTTCGATTGGGCTGGCGGCAGGGTAGGCGCACCGTCTGGACGAGGAAACGTCCTTGGCGGCAAGGGTGAGGTCATCGTCGGCCGAGGGTACGCCGCTCAGGCCAACATCATGGTGTCGGATCAAACGGTGAAGAACCTGGCGGAAACCTTCGAGCGCACCACCGGCAATCTGGCCGAGCGGCTCATGGCAGCGCTCAAGGCGGGTCAGGCTGGTGGAGGGGACAAGCGGGGCATGCAGTCCGCCGCCCTGCTTGTGGTAAGGAAAAATGGGGGCTATCTCGGCGCGAACGATCGCTTCATCGACATCAGAGTCTACGATGCTCCCGATCCGATCGCGGAGCTCGAGCGGCTGCTCGCCTTGCACAAGCTGCACTTCTTCCCCAGCGAGCCAAAGGATCTCGTTCCAATCACCCCGGCAATCGTCAGCCAGCTGGAGCCGATCCTGCTGAATGAGCCGGTGAACCAACCGGACAAGTGGCTCAAGGCCAAACAGGGAAGCGCAACCCGCACGTTCCTGGAGGCGCTGAAGAACTTCATGTACTGGGAAAACTACGACGTGCGGGTTCGCATGGATGGAAAGATCGACCGAGTAGTCCTGCAGGACATCCTCAAGAAGCGCAACCGCTGAACGGACTCCAATGGCCACAGCCGCCGTCCGCCGTCCCCAGTCCGAACTGAGGGAACAGGACACCCGCTTCTTCGGGCATCCCCGGGGACTGTCTACCCTCTTCTTCACCGAGATGTGGGAGCGGTTCAGCTACTACGGAATGCGAGCCTTGCTCATTCTGTTCATGACCGCCCCCGCAGCCGCTGGAGGACTGGGGTTCGATACCGCGAGGGCCGGCCCGATCTACGCACTGTACGTCAGCTCGGTATACCTGCTTTCGGTGCCCGGCGGCTGGATTGCCGACCGGATCCTGGGTCTCAGACGCGCGGTATTTGTGGGCGGCGTCATCATCATGGCGGGACACGTCTGTCTGGCCCTTCCAACACTGAGCACCTTCTACCTCGGCCTGGTTCTGATCGCGGTTGGCACGGGCCTTTTGAAGTCCAACGTGAGCGTGCTGGTCGGCAAGCTCTACCCGCCCGAAGATGACCGGCGCGATGCAGGATATTCCATCTATTACATGGGGATCAACAGCGGCGCCTTCATCGCTCCGTTCATCACCGGCTGGCTGGCCCAGGGAGAAGGCTTCAAGCGTATTCTGGTTTCCGCCGGGTTTCAGCCAGAGTCCTCCTGGCATTGGGGTTTCGGCGCTGCGGCAGTGGGCATGTTCCTGGGCTTGGTCCAATACGTTATAGGCGGAAAGCACCTGTCTCCCGACGGTCTGCACCCGGCTCGCCCCAGCGACCCCACGGCTGCCGCACGGGTGGATCGGCAGGTTCGGCTGATCGGGATGGTAGCCGTGGCTCTCGTGCTGACCGTGGCTGTGCTGGTGTTCACTGGCCTGCTGCGGCTCGATCCGGAGGCGATCTCGCGAAAGTTCAGCTGGGTACTGATCGCTGTCACCGTTTCGTTTTTCTCCTGGCTCTTTCTCAGCCGCGGGTGGACCAGAGAGGAACGGAAGAGCCTGGTGGTAATCGCCGTTCTGTTTGCGGCCGCGACAGTTTTCTGGATGGCCTACGAACAAGCCGGCTCGACTCTCAATCTGTTTGCTTCGCGAAACACCAATAATGCGGTCCTGGGACACCGCTTTCCTCCCAGCTGGTATCAATCACTGCCGCCTCTTTTCATCATTCTGTTCGCCCCCGTCTTTGCCGCGCTGTGGCTTCGGCTGGGGCGCCGAAACCCCTCCAGCCCGGCCAAATTCGCCCTGGCGCTCCTGCTTCTCAGCCTCGGCTTTGCCGTGATGATCGGAGCTGCGGCTGCGGCAGCGGGAGGCGCGCGGGTCAGCCCACTCTGGCTGGTCCTCTCGTATCTGCTGCAGACGCTGGGTGAATTGTGCCTCAGCCCGGTTGGCCTCAGCGCGATGAGTGTCCTGGCTCCGACCCGTATCGCCGGACTGGTGATGGGTGTCTGGTTCCTGGCCCTCTCGGTCGGCAACTACTTGGCCGGAATGGCTTCCAGCGTCTATGAGACGTTGCCGCTCACGACGCTGTTCACCATCGTGACCGCGACGGCCCTGGCCACGGCTCTCATCCTCGCCCTGTTGATCAAGCCGATCAGAAGGATGATGGCTCGCTCCTAGCGACTCATCCTGTCTGCGGGTACCCCGGCAGGGTCGGCCGGAGTGGTCTTGAAGACTCGAAAGAGATACCAGAGCGACGGAAGCAGAATCACACCGCCGGCGACCAGGACGATCAAGGTCAGCCGTAGGGTGGAATCCGGCGCCGCCGTGTTGCGGATGGTGAAGTTCGGAGGCAGCAGGAAGGGATATTGAGCCAGCGCCCAGCCCCAGAAGATCAGCGAGACCTGAAGGCCCACCGCCAGACGTGCCAGCCGATAACGACGATACCAGAGAGAAGCCAGTACCGAGATTGCCGCGGCAGCGGTGAGCAGGTGCAGGGGAAGCGCCCAGGGAGAGTCCATCAGTCCGCCCCGAACCAGTGGCGCCGACTCCGGCGACAGCAACAACACCAGCGCAGACGCGAAGAAGACGACAACTCCGCAAGCCAGGGCCCGCCCCCGAAAGTCTTCGCAGAGCTCCCGGTCCGTGCTTTCCAGGGTCAGGAACACCGCGGCCAGAAAGGCGAACAGCACCAGAGTCAGCAGGCCGACGCTGAGACCGAACAGCGTGAGCCAGGGTTCCACGAACCGCTGCTCAAAGCTGCCCCGAGTCTCCCCGCCCACTCGCCCCGACGCCACCGCCCCGATAGACACACCCAGCAGGATAGGGGTGATCACACTGGCGCTGGAAAAAATTCGTCCCCAGCGACGCTGGGTCGCGTCGTGCTGACTATCATAGGTGCGAAAGGTGAATGCCGAGCCCCGAAGCACGATGCCGACCAGCATGAGTGTGAGCGGAATGTGAAGCACGGTTCCGAGGCGGGCATAGACCGGGGGGAAACAACTAAAGGTCAGCACGATGGCAAGGATGAGCCAGACATGATTGGCTTCCCAGATCGGCCCGATGGCATGGGCAATGACCTCGCGTTGCCGGTTCCGGCGGGGACCCGACGCGAGCAGGTCCCAGACGCCCCCACCGAAATCGGCTCCGGCAAACAACACGTATGCGTTGAGCGAGAGCGCGAGTACTGCGGCCAGCACCTCGGCCAGGTCCAACTCAGGCACGGACGACGCTGGGGGCATACACCCGGCTCCATTCACTGGACTTGGGGCTGCGGATGATCTGCCGATAAAGCAGCCAGGCCACAATAGCGCCGAGGAAACAGTACAGCAGCGTAAAAAGCATGAAGGGGACGACCAGGCCCGGCATCGGGGTTACCGCATCGGCCGTGCGGAGCACGCCCTGGATAATCCAGGGCTGCCGGCCAACCTCTGTCACCGTCCACCCTGCTTCGATGGCGAGAAATCCCATTGGCGCCGCCAGGGCAATTGCCCGCAAACGCCAACGGCTTCCAATCACGTCTTTGCGGCGGAGCCAGGTCCAACCGACCCAGAGAGAGACCAGCGCCAGGTAAGTGCCAAGCGCCACCATCACCTGGAAGGCGGTATGAACGATCGGCACGTTGGGCCAATCCTCCCTGGGGAACTCCTGCAGCCCGCGGACAACGGCGTGGGGATCGTGGAACGCAAGTAACGACAGTCCATAGGGAATCTTGATCGCATAGCGAAGTTTCCCGGACTCCGCGTCGGGGAAGCCTCCGATCGTCAAAGGCGCCCCTGCCATGGTCTCGAAATGGGATTCCATGGCTGCCAGCTTGATCGGCTGGCGAGCCGCAACCGAGCGGGCGCTGAAATCGCCTGAGATCGGCTGCAGCACCGCGGCCGGCGCCCCCAGTGCCAGCGCCGCAGTCAGCGCCCGGCGATGAAACGCGTTGACCGGGTCGAAGAGCAAGAGAAAGGCGTGAATTCCCCCAACGGCAAAGCCGGTGGCCGCGTAGGCCGCCAGGGTCATGTGAAGGGTCTGCTGAAAGGCCATTGGATTGAGCATGGCCGCAACCGGATCGATGTTGACTGGTTGCCCCCCCACCAGATCGAATCCCGCCGGCGAGTTCATCCAGGAGTTTGCGGTCACTACGAAGATCCCCGATGCCGCGCCGCTGATCGCCACCGCGATACCGGCCCAGAGATGGGCCCGGGGCGAGATCCGGTCCCACCCGTACAAATAGACCCCCAGGAAAATCGCCTCGGTGAAGAAAGCGAAACCTTCGAGTGAAAACGGCATGCCAATGATGCCACCGGCCAGCTTCATGAAACCGGGCCAGAGAAGTCCCAGCTCGAAGGACAGAACCGTGCCCGACACGGCGCCTACGGCGAAGAGGATTGCCGTGCCCTTGGACCAACGTTTGGCGAGATCGAGGTGAATCGGGTCTCCGGTCTTCTGCCACCGGCGCTCCGCGATGACCATGAGCACCGGCATGCCGATGCCGACCACGGCAAAGATGATGTGAAACGCCAGCGAGACCGCCATCTGGGAGCGGGCGGCGAGAAGGTCAGGCATCGGGGAAGGTTATCGCCGGGGTGAATCTTTTCCCAGGAGGCCCGAGTAGAGCCTGTAGGCAGGTTTGGACTCCTGCTCTCATCTCATCGCATGCTTCCAGCAACCCGGAGGTTCCATGTCGCAACTATCGACTGGATCGCGCGTGGGGATCATCGCTGTCCTGACTCTGGTACTGTCCGCAAGTGAAGGGACGGCACAAAGCGCCGGAGGGATGGCCAAGGTTCCGGTGACCACGGCGTCATCCGCAGCCAGAGAGCAATATCTGAAGGGACGCACTCTGGGGGAGAATCTGCGGGCCCACGATTCCCGTCAATTCCTGGAGGCCGCGGCCGCAAAAGACCCCTCCTTTGCGCTGGCGCACTACAGCCTGGCTCTGACCGCTCCCACGGCAAAGGACTTCTTCACCCATCTGGCCGAGGCCGTCCGCCTGGCCGGCAAAGCGTCCGACGGCGAGCGGCTGATGATTCTCGGCCTGCAGGCGGGTGCCAATGCCGACACCAAGTCGCAACGGGAGTATTACGAACGACTGGTAGCCGCCTACCCCCGAGATGAGCGAGCCCACTTTCTCCTGGGCGGGTCCTATTTCGGCCAACAGGAATACGGCAAGGCGATCTCGGAATATCAGAAGTCGGTCGATCTTGCGCCGGACTATGCCCCGGCCTACAACCTGCTGGGGTATGCGCGCCGGGCGGAGGGAGAATTCCCGGAGGCCGAAGTGGCCTTCAAGAAATACATCGAGCTGATCCCGAACGATCCCAATCCCTACGACTCCTACGCCGAGCTGCTGATGAAGATGGGGCGATTCGACGAGTCGATTGCCATGTACCGGAAGGCGCTGCAGATCGATCCGAACTTCGCGAACTCTCACTTCGGCATCGCCAGCAACCTGATGTTCCAGGGCAAGCACGAGGCAGCGCGGGCGGAATCATGGAAGCTGCACGAGGCGGCTCGCAATGATGGCGACCGCCGGCTCGCATTGTTCAGCACCGCCGTTACATACGCGGATGAGGGGAACTACGACCAGGCGGTGAAGGAGCTGCGCCGGGAATACGCGGTGGCAGAGAAGATCAACGATGCCGCCGCCATGTCCGCCGACCTCACGGCGATCGGGGATGTTCTGCTGGAAGCCGGAAAACCCCAGGAGGCCCAGCGTGAGTACGACCGTGCTCAGG
>DATFQK010000447.1:0-4052 GCA_035264345.1 Gemmatimonadales bacterium
GCCGATCTGAGGCAAGCTCACGTGGGACTCATCCACCACCACGAGAAAATCAGGCGGGAAGTAATCGATGAGACAGGCGGGTCGCTCTCCCTCTCTGCGGCCGGTGAGATGGCGGGAATAATTCTCGATACCGGCGCAGGTGCCCACTTCGAGCAGCATCTCGATATCGAAGGTGGTGCGCGACTCGAGCCGCTGGGCCTCGAGCAGCTTGCCGGCGCTCTTCAGCTCGCTGAGCCGGACCGCCAGCTCTTCCCGTATGGCTTTGACGGCTCGCTCGATGGTGGGCCGCTGCGTGACAAAGTGCTTGGCCGGATAGATGGCGCATTGGTTGAGCTGAACTATGGTTTCGCCGGTGAGCGGATTGATTTTGCTGATCCGCTCCACCTCGTCTCCCCACAGCTCGACCCGGATGGCCTGTTCGGCGTAGGCGGGAAAGATCTCGATCGAGTCGCCCCGGACCCGGAAGGTTCCCTGCTCAAAAGCCACGTCGTTACGCCCGTACTGGATGCGCACCAGCTCGGAAAGGATGGCGTCGCGCCCCCGGTGCTCCCCCTGCTGGACCGTGACCATCAGCTTACGGTATTCAGCCGGGTCACCCAGGCCGTAGATAGCGCTCACCGTCCCCACGATGACGACGTCCTCCCGCTCCATCAGGCTGGAGGTGGCTCTCAGCCGGAGACTCTCGATATCCTGGTTGATCGAGGCGTCTTTCTCGATATATACATCGGTAGCCGGGACGTACGCTTCAGGCTGGTAGTAGTCGTAATAGGAGACGAAATACTCTACCGCGTTGCGAGGCAGAAACTGGCGCAGCTCTCCGTAGAGCTGGGCGGCCAGTGTCTTGTTGTGGGACATCACCAGCGTGGGCTTGCCGTAGTTGGCGATGGTGTGCGCCAGGGTCATCGTCTTGCCCGACCCAGTCACGCCCAGCAGGGTCTGGTACTTGTCTCCCCGGCGGAGACCTTCGGTCAGCTCACGGATAGCCTTGGGCTGGTCGCCGGCAGGCTCGAACGGGGCGACCACCTCGAAACGGGGACTGCTCATTGAGGGAATATATACTGCCGGGATTTCTTCGGGGAGAGGTCTATTTCAGCCCTCCCATCACCAGCAGCTTCTTCCATTGAGGTTCCGGGACAGGAATGACCGACAGTCTCGGCTGCCGGACCAGCGCGAGATCGGCGAAAACGGGATCGGATTTGATGGAGGCCAGGGTGACGGGCTGGGGCAGGCGCCCGTCAGGTTTCACGTCGACCACGGTCAGCTTTCCGTCCGGATCCTTGGGATCGGGGTAGGGCTCACTTACCACTCGCGCCAACCCCACAATTTCCTTGTTGGCCCCGGAGTGATAGATCATCAGCGGGTCGCCCAGAGCCATGCTCCGGATGTGCCGGAGGGCCACCGGATTGCTCACCCCATCCCAGACCGCGCGCTGCTCCCTTTCCAGCTGCTCGAAGGGGTACACCTCCGAGTCGGTCTTGAGAATCCAGCGGTTCAAGCCGGCGGCGCCTCGCGCCGTTCAATCTCAGTCACGCCTTTCACCTTCCGCACTGACTTCATGACCTTGCCCAGATGGGGCAGGTTGTCCACTTCGACAAAGATGGTGCCGAACACCGACCCGTCTCGAGTATGCAGATCGGCTCCCCGGATATTGGTGCCGGTCTGGCTGATCGCTTCCATGATGTCGGCGTACAGGCCTCGACGATCTTCCCCGGTAACGGCAAGCCGTACTGCGAATGCTTCTCCGGCCGTTTCCTGCCAGTCGATGTCTACCCGGCGCTCATCGGCGGCCAGGGTCAGCAAGTTGGGACAGTCCGATCGGTGAATCGAGATGCCTCGACCCTGGGTGACGTAACCCACCACCGAGTCTCCAGGGACCGGCTGGCAGCACTGGGCATACCGAACCATGAGACCGTCCACGCCCTGGATCTTGATGCCCCGGCCCAGCCGAATCCGGTCGATCACCCGGCCGAAGACCGTGGGCTTGGGTTCCTGCATCTCATCCCCGGGTACGTCCGGATAGAGCGCGCGGATCACCTGACCGATTGGCACATCGCCCCGGCCGACCGCGATCTCCAGGCCGCGCCCGTCCGCCAGCGAGAGAGTGTGCGCCGCTTTGGCTAGACGCTCATCGTCCGGCAGATTCAGCCGGCGCCGCCGGACCTCGCGGGCCAGGATTTCCTTTCCCAGGGCGAGGCTGACCGTCTCCTCCTCGTGATTAACCCATTGTTTGATCTTGTGGCGGGCCCGGGCGGTGCGAACGTGGCTCAGCCAATCCCGGCTCGGTTTGGCGGTGGCGCTGGTGAGAATCTCCACGGTATCGCCGCTCTTGAGCTCCCGGTGCAGCGGTGCGATTCGGCCGTTGACCTTTGCGCCCTGGCACTTGAGCCCCACCTCGGTGTGCACGTGAAAGGCAAAGTCGATCGGGGTGGAGCCCTTGGGCAACCGCTTCACGTCTCCATGGGGCGTGAAGATGAAGATCTCGTCCTGATAGAGGTCGATCTTCAGGAATTCGAGGAACTCCTCGGGACTGTGAGTGTCCTGCTGCAGCTCGAGAAGCTGGCGGAACCAGCCCAGGTGCTGGTCCAGCTCGTCCCGACTGCCGTCGCGTTTGTACACCCAGTGGGCGGCAATGCCGTACTCGGCCGTGCGGTGCATGTCCTGGGTCCGGATCTGCACCTCGAACAGCTGGCCCCCCGGGCCGAAGATGGTGGTGTGCAGCGACTGGTACGCGTTGGACTTGGGGCTCGCGATGTAGTCTTTGATCCGCTCCTGGATGGGGGTCCAGTTGTGATGGATGATTCCCAGCACATGGTAGCAGTCGGGCACGGTGCGCACGATGACCCGGACCGCCATGAGATCGTAAATCTCGTCGAACGCCTTGCCCCGCTTCTTCATCTTCTGGAAGATCGACCAGAGGTGCTTGGGCCGGCCGGTGACCTCGAACCATTCGATTCCAGCTTCCCGCAGCTCGTAATCCAGCGGGGTTTTGAGCTTGAGGATGGTCTGCTCCCGAGCCGCTCGCTTGGCGGCCACTTGCATGGCGAGCTCCCGGTAGTCTTCGGGCTCGAGAAACTTGAATGCCAGGTCTTCCAGCTCGGCCTTGATGCCTGCCATACCGAAGCGGTGGGCCAGCGGGGCGTAGATCTCTCTCGTTTCCAGGGCAATGCGGGCGCGGCGCTCGGGCGGGAGATGCTCCAGCGTCCGCATGTTGTGCAGCCGATCGCCCAGCTTGATGATGATGACGCGGGCGTCCTTGGCGATGGACAACAGGAGCTTTCGGTAGTTCTCGACCTGCTCCTCGGCTGAGGAATGAAATGTGAGGCTGGATATTTTGGTGAGACCATCCACGATGCCGGCGACTTCCGGACCGAACTCCCGGGCAATGTCCTCCGTCCGAACGTCCGAGTCCTCCACCACGTCGTGCAGCAGCGCGGCAGCGATGGTGGTGCTGTCGAGCAGCTGTTCGGCCAGGATCAGGGCGACGGCGATAGTATGGGAGACGAAATCTTCCCCCGACATTCGCTTCTGCCCCCGGTGCGCGGTGGCGCTGAAGCGCAACGCCCGCTCCACCAGCTCGAGGTCCAGCCGATCGGCGTGCTTCTCCAGCACGGCCCGCAGATCGGGAGCCAGGTCGGGGAGTGTTCCAGTCACAGCAGGCCAGCCGTTGCAAAACTCACGTATCGATCTCCTGCGATGATCACGTGATCGTACAGAGGCAGGTCGAGCAGCCGACCCGCCGAGCATAACTGCTTGGTGGCCGCCCGGTCTTCCGCCGAAGGGGTGGGATCGCCACTGGGATGATTGTGGACCACGATGATACCGGCGGCAGCTTCGGCTATGGCCGCACGGAACACCTCCCGCGGATGCACCAGCGAACTGTTGAGCAGGCCGCGGGTGATCAGCACCTCCCGAAGCACCTGGCTTTGACTATCCAGTGCCAGAAGATGGAACTCTTCCACCTGCAGGTCCCTGAGCCGAGGACCAAACAGGCGGAGCACGTCCTCCGGTTCCCGGATGCGCTGCACCCGGGGACGCTCTTCCCGGGCCGCTCG
>DATFQK010000448.1:0-4673 GCA_035264345.1 Gemmatimonadales bacterium
GCTGAACCAGGCGGAGCTATATCAGGACGGCGACGCTGCTCCGGTAGCGTACAGCCTGGGTTCAGTTACCGAGCGAGTCACCCGCCTGCTCGGTATGACCCGAGACGAATTCTTCAATACCTATTTCACCGGCCAGAAAGAGCTCGCCGTCATGGCCGCGATGACCGCTCCTGAACGGGCGCAATTCCTCTCCCGGGTCCTGGGCTATGAGCGCCTCCGGGCGGCACAGGACCGACTGAAGGAAAGGCGCTCGGCGTTGCGGGCCCGGGTCGACGCCCTCCGCGCCGGACTCCCTGATCTGGCGGAGTTGGATCAAGCCCAGAGCCAAGCAGAGGAGCGGCTGACCAGGGCTCAGGATGCGGAGGTGGAGGCGGCGAAGGCAAGCGATCTGGCGGAGCGCCGGCTGGGGGAGATCAGACCTCGCTGGGAACAGCTGCAGGAACAGCGGGAGGCAGCCCTGGCGCTCGAGGCCGAGCTTCGGGTGGCGGACCATCAGGCCACCACCGCCGCCCAAGGAGTCGCCCGGCTGGAACAAGAGGCCTTGGAGCTCGCTGCTGCCCGTGAACAGCTGGCGGAGCTCTCCCGTCAGCTGAGCCCCTTGGCCACCCTGCGGGAAGAAGCCCAGCTGCTGGAGCGTCAGGCCGAGCACGATGCTGCCCGCCGGCGTTATGGGGCCCAGCTGCAGGAAGTGCATAGCCATCTGGTTTCGATCGAGGAACGAGTTGCCCGACTGCCGGTCGCCCGGGCCGTGGACCAGGCCCTGGACAGGGTCAACGCCGCCCGCGCGGCACTGACCGCCGCCACGCTCGAAGCGGAGGAGCAGCGAACCGCCTGGGTGCGCGACGCCCAGGATGCGCAAACCAAGCGGCAGGGATTGCTCGACCAGTATCAGGAGCTCAAGGATCAGCGGCAGCGGATCGTGAAGGCCGGCGCCAATGGCGTCTGCCCCACTTGCACCCGTCCGCTGGGAGACGAGTACGCCAGGGTTTTGGAGCTGCTGGATCGCCAGATGGAAGAGGTGCGCTCGAACGGCAACTACTACAAGCAGCGCATCGAGCAGCTCCAACAGGAGCCGGTGGCCCTGAACGAGGTGGAGCGCCGCCGGCTGGATCTGGAGCAGGAGCTGACCGGAGCAACCAGTGAGTTGGCACGGCTCAGGGCCCAGGCGCAGGAGGCCGGCCCGCTGAAGGAGGAGCAGAACCGGTTGCTGGTCCGGGTGGGAGAGCTTCAGGCTGTGCTCGATCAGTTCCTGGGTTCCTATGATCACGAACGACACGAGATCGTTCTACAGCAGACCCGTGCCTTGGAGCCGCTGGCGCTTCAGGCCGAACGCCTTCGGGCAGTAGCCGAACGCAGTGACGAGGTAATCGCTGAGCTGGAGAGCGCCAACCAGGCCAGGATGGCCTCGACTGCGCTGATCGCCGAGCTCCGAGCCAAGCTGGCTGAGCTGGGGTACAGTGAAACGGCTTTCCGTGAGTTTCGCGCGGCCGAGCTGGCGGCGGAGGCGGAACGGAGGCGGGCCGAGCTCGCGCTGGTGCGGGCCAGGGGCGAGACGGCGGCTGCCATGGAAGCAGTGAACCTGGTGGCTCGCCGCCGGGCCGAGCGCGCCGAGCGCGAGCGGGCGGCGGCCCAGGCCGCATCGGAGCTGGCTCTACATCAGGAGCTGGACCGCGCCCTCACTGACCTCCGCACCGAGCTGAATGCCACCCTCCGACCCGACCTGTCCTATCTGGCCTCGAGCTTTATTCGCGATCTGACGGGCGGACGCTATACCGATCTGGAGTTGGATGAAGACTATGTGGCCACGTTGCTCGACGATGGAGATCCGAAGGTGGTGATATCGGGTGGCGAGGAGGACGTCGCTAATCTCGCGCTTCGCCTCGCTATCAGTCAGATGATAGCGGAACGGGCCGGGCAGCCTCTGTCCCTCCTGATCCTCGATGAGATCTTCGGATCATTGGATGAGGACCGCCGAGCCGCTGTTGTGGATCTTCTGCGGAGCCTGGCGGATCGCTTCCCCCAGGTCATCCTGATCACCCACATCGATTCCGTGCGCGAGGGGTTCGACCGGGTGGTCCGAGTGGGCGTGGATGTGGCAAGCGGAGTCGCCACTGTGCGCGACGAACCGCAGGAAGATCGCAATGTGGCGGCCTGATCGAAGCGTTCGAGGCCCGGATCGGCCCACGCTGCGCGATATCGATTCACTGAACCGGGTATTTGCCGACGCCTTCACCGATCGCTACAGCCGGGACGGTCTGGTGGGGGTTCGGGTCCCTCAGCTCAATAACCTGGTCTGGCGCTATGCCTTGGAAGACGCCGGTGACGGGTCCATGGTATGGCGGGACGCGGACGGTCACATGGTCGCGTTCAACATGGTGCACCGCTCCGGCACCGAGGGCTGGATGGGCCCGTTGGCGGTGAGGCCCGATCGCCAGGGGGAAGGTCTGGGCTCGGTCATGGTTCGTACCGGCATTGACTGGCTGCGGTCCCAGGGCGCTACCACCATCGGTCTGGAAACGATGCCCCGGACGGTGGATAACATCGGTTTCTACAGCCGGATCGGCCTGGTTCCCAGTCATATGACCGTCACCCTGGTCCATGACGTACCTCGTCGGCCCACTGGTGTCGCGGAACTGTTGTCCGCCTCCGGATCGGCCTGGGACCAGCGCCTGGAGGAATGCCGCCAGCTGGCAGACCGGGTCTTGCCCGGCGTGGACTTCACCCGGGAGCTGGTGCTCACCCATGATCTCGGCATCGGTGACACCAGCCTGGTCCGCGACGGAGGAGTGCTGAGCGGATATGCCCTGTGGCACTCGACTCCGCTTGCAGCGGGACGTCCCAAGGACGAGCTGCGGGTGTTGAAGATGGTCGCGGCGCACCCGGCTGCCTTCGAGCGATTGCTTCAGGGCCTTCAGCTCTCTGCGGCCAGCGAGCGAGTCACCCGCATAGCCATTCGCTGCCAGACTGAATTCACCCGGACCTACCTGCGCCTGATTGAAATGGGGTACCGGGTCCACTGGACCGATCTCCGGATGCTTTTGCACGGCTACCCCCAGCGAGTTCCTGGCGAGGGAGTGGTCATGTCCAACTGGGAGATCTGATCGGTTCGTCAGCGGCGATGGGACAGCTGAATCTTCACTGCCGCCAGCAGGTCGGCGTTCCGGATTGGCTTGGCAAGAAAAGCGAGATTGGGGGACACCAGCCTCAGGTCCATCAGCTGCGCGGTAAAACCGGACATGAAGACGATCGGCAGGCTGGGGCGCTTGCGGGCCAGCGCCGAGGCCAGCTGGCGACCGTCCATCACCGGCATTCGGAGATCGGTCAATACCAGGTCGATGGTTTTCGAAGCCGGTCCCTCCAGAAGCTGAAGCGCCGTTGCTCCGTTTTCGGCCTCGACAACGTTGTATCCCTCCTCCTGGAGCATGCGGCGAATGCCCGCCCGGAGCGCGGCCTCGTCCTCCACAACCATCACCGTCGCATTGACACTCGCGACCTCGCTACCGTTCCGGCTTTCCTGGATCATGAGAGCCCAGCCTGGCTCACGCCGTCACACCGGCGGCAATTCCCGGCGAGGACCGATCGACCGTGCGGCTCCGCTGGACGACATCCTGGTAGATGGCAAAGGTCTTCTCGACCATCTGCCCGATCGTAAAGTGCTGTTCCCACCGGATGCGGCCTTTACTTCCCATCTCCTCCCGGAGCCCGGGAGAGCTCAGCAATCTCCCCAGTCGGTCGCGTAGCACCGTCACCTCCCCTCGGGGTACGAGATATCCCGAATCGCCGTCCTGGAGTGCTTCGGCCACACCTCCGACAGCAGAGGCAACCACCGGAAGCCCCGCCCGCATGGCTTCCAGCACGGTCAACGGGAACCCCTCCCAGTTGCTGGTGAGCACACTGATTTGGGCCGCGGCCAGACAGGCATCGACATCCGGTCGCTGTCCCAGAAACCTGACCCGAGTACCCAATCCAAGTGTTCTCACCAGCTGCTCCACAGGCCCTCGAAGCGGACCCTCCCCGATGAAATCGAGCTCCCAGGGTCGTCCGGTGAGACCAGCGAGGGCATGGAGCAGGGTAGCGTGATCCTTCTGCGGCTCGAACCGGGCGACCATAACCAGTCGAGCCGGACCCCGGCCCGGGCTGGCTCTGCGCTGGGCCGGCACGTCCGGTATCCCGTTGTGCACGGTGGCCAACCGGTCTTCAGTCGTAATTCCGGCCTCGAGTGCCAGGCGGCGGTCGAACTCGGAGACAGTAATGATCTTGCTGGACAGAGGGGCCGCCAGCCGCTCGATGAGGCGATAGAGCGCTGCTCGGGGGGGTGCGATTCCAGGGGTGAACGACCAGCCGTGGGCAGTGAAGACGACCGGGATCCGAAGTCGACGAGCCACGATTCGCCCCAGAATGCCAGCCTTGGAGGAATGGGTGGCGAGCACGTCGGGCTGGAGGCTCTGGAGGGTGGCTTGGATTTCCTGTAACGCTCGGAAGTCTTGCAGAGGGGAGATCGGGGCCGCCAGGTACCTGAGAACCACTACCGGAATGTGCAGGGCTCGCAGGTCTTGCAGGAACGGTCCGCTGCCGCTGGTGATCACGGTGGGGCTGTGCCCATGCGCTCGCGCCGCCGCCGCTAGGTCCCGAACATGGATTTGGGCCCCCCCAACCGGGTCAGCCCGGGTCAC
>DATFQK010000449.1:0-3153 GCA_035264345.1 Gemmatimonadales bacterium
TCGCCCCACGGAGTCTTCCAGCTCCCGAACTCGCGGGTAAGGCGATCCTGGGCTGCCTGAAGAGCCGCCAGAGCCTGGGCAGGGCGGACCCGTGCCGTCATGTACTCGTAGGTGGTCATGCCCGCATCCGCCGCGTATACCTGTACCGACTGGGCCAGCGCCTCACCCCAGTAAACCGCCAGCGCCGTCGCCACCGAAGGTGCGCTCCAGCGATAGTTCCACTTTCTGAGGGAGTCTATCGGCTCCGCCAGGCGGCGCTTCAGCGTGTCCTCCGATGCCGGGACCGAGTCGTAAGCCGCAACCAGTGCCGGCACCAGCCGGGCGAACGCGGGGAGGTAGCTGTCGAACGCCGCACCCTGCAGCCGGTCGAGGCTGAAGTCCTTCTTTCCATCCAGTACCATGATGGCGTGGAGGCCTCGAGGGCTCTCCCCGGCATTGTCCATGTAGCCGGGGAACTTCTTCTCCTTCGGGCTGTAGCGGCCCGCGGCTGAATAGGGCCAGTTGTTGACATTCTGAATCCAGCCGTTGGGCGGGTCGATGACGTGCGGACTGTCCTCGATCCCGTGCACGCCCTTCCATTCAGTAGCTGGATTGCTTCCGTCCACCGGCAAATCCCAATTGAACCGGACGTCCCGCCGGGGCACAAACTGGGGGTGGAAATAAGCGATGTGCCCGTCCGCGTCGGCGTAGACCGTGTTGTTGGACGAGTTCGCGTGCAGCTCCATCACCTTGCGGTACTCGACCAGCGAGCGGGCCTTGGTCCGCAGGTACGACTGGCTCAGCGCCTCGATCGGCTTCTGCATCAGCCGGACACTGATCCACCCATCCTCTGCCGCTCGAACGATCGGCCCATGATGGCTTCGGTACACCGTGAACGTGCGTGACTGCATGCCTCCGGACGTGCGATAGGGTACGGTGATCCGCTGGCTTACCAGCGGGCGCTCCTTCCCACCATAGCGATAGAAGAGCCGCTCTCCCCGGCGCACCACCGTCTCGGCATACTCGTCAATGGCGTCAGCCCCGGTGGACGTGTGCATCCAGCCCAGCCGGTCGTTGAAGCCCTGATAGATGAAGAACTGGCCCCAGGTTGCCGCACCATAGCTGTTGAGCCCCTCATCGCTGGTCGTCTGCAGCTCGGACCGAAAGAAGAACGTCGTGTGGGGATTGATCAGCAGGAGGGCCCGGTGGTTCACCGTGTTCGCCGGAGCGATCGCAAAGCCGTTCGACTCGGACTTGAGGGTGGCTCGGCGGGTAGAATCCAGCGGAGAAGGGCGGCTCGCGGTGTCGCCGTAGAACTTTCGCAACTCATCAAGGTCTATGCTCTCGATGTCCCCACCGATGCTGCCCTCGGTAAAGCTGAGCGCCATCCAGGGCTCGAACCGGGCGATCACCCTGGGCTTCACCGCCGGATGCGTGTGCAGATAGTAGTTCAGTCCGTCGGCCCAGGCGTTCATCAGGCGCTGAAGCCACTCGGGACTCCGGACGTAGGTCGCCCGCAGGCTGTCGGGATCGATGAACAGCTTCATCCGGAGGTCCTGCCAGACCGCACTCTCGCCGGCGGCTTCGCCCAGCCGTCCGAGTGCGTTCAGATAGTTGATCTCGATCCGATTGAAGTCGTCCTCCGCCTGGGCGTACATCATCCCGAATACGGCGTCAGCGTCGGTCTTCCCCCGGACGTGGGCGATGCCCCAATCGTCCCGGGTGATGCTGACGGCTCTGGCCTCTGCTTCCCAGCGCGCCAGCGAAGAATCGTCAGCGGCGGGCGCCTGGATCAGGGAAATGGCGGACAACACAACCGGAAAGATTTGCATGGCTCAAGTACTCACCAGAGCAAGAGAGGGCACGAAGACACGGAGGTTATATGAGACCTTCGCGTTACACCACTGGCCGGCTCCAAGCCCGCGGCGCATTATCAAGAGATCTCCTCAGTGGCACTTTTCACCACAGTAGAGAGGGTTTCTGGACGTGACCACAAGGGGCGGGCTCCCTCGTGATGGCGCGCGACTTCGCAAGCTGGCGCTCTCCTATCCCGGGGCGCACGAGGACATGCCCTGGGGCCACCATGCCATCAAGGTGAAAGGAAAATCCTTCGTCTTTCTGGCCGCGGATGAAGACAGCTTTTCCCTGTCGGCGAAGCTGCCCTCCTCCGCCGGGGTTGCAGTGAAACTCCCCTTTGCCTCACCCACGGAATACGGACTGGGCAAGAGCGGCTGGGTCACGGCCCGGTTCCCCCGCTCGGCTAAGGTCCCAGTAAAGCTGCTCCAGCTCTGGATCGACGAGAGCTATCGCGCGATTGCGCCCAGGAAGCTCGTTGCCCAGCTACCCGACGAGTGAGGACGACGCGAGTTCAGCCGGCATTCGCCGGGCTGATTCTGGCCCAGACCGCCCACTCAATCGAGGAGTATGCCGGCCGGCTTTGGGAATCGTTCCCGCCGGCCCGTTTCGTGTCCGGGCTGATTTCATCCGACCTCGAGCGCAACTTCCTGCTCCTGAACGTCGCCCTCATCACTTTCGGAGTATGGTGCCTTTTCTGGCCCGTCCGCCGGGGCTGGCCGCTGGCGCAGACCCTGGCCTGGATCTGGGTAACGATCGAGGTGCTCAACGGTGTGGGCCACACGTTATGGAGCTTCCTCCGGGGCGGGTACACTCCTGGAGTTGCGACGGCCCCCGTGCTGCTGCTGCTGGCCGGGTACCTTGGATACAGGCTGGGGCAGGAGGACGGGCCTTCAGCATGAGCTTTCACGGGCTGGTTCTGGCGCATGTCGACAATTTCGGGTATAAGCAGCAAGCGACTGCACCAGCAAAGAACTTCAAGCCCGGCAGGACCGACCATGTCAGATCCGGAATACGAACGCCCAGCGGTTTCCGTATGGCACACCCTGCTCGGACCGCTGCCGCCCGATGCCATGCCGGTCCGGAAACCAGTTGTGCCACCAGGTATGATTCCCGAGCCCGAAACCTCGGCCGTGGCCGGCTGGGAACAGCTCATCCTGCATCTCTCGGCGGGCGACGCGGGCTCCCGCACCATACAGGTGGTGCTCGACGGCAACGGGGCCCTGCTCAGCGCGGGTGACGGCGTGCTCTACCGCAGCGGTCTCGAAAATCCTGATCCGCCACCGATCCAGGAACCGGCCCTGATTCAGCAGGAAAATC
>DATFQK010000450.1:0-5182 GCA_035264345.1 Gemmatimonadales bacterium
CCAGGAGAATCGAGCCCACTGCCGCGGTGGAGTAGCCGGCCGCAAGGCTCAGCCGCCGCCCGTAGCGATGGACGATGGCCGTGGCCGGAACGGCAAAGAGCGCCGCGCCCACCACGTTGGTGCTGATCGCCAGGCCGGACACGCCGATGCCCGCGATGTCGGCCGCCAGGAGCGCACCAACCGAAGCGCCGATCGCGATCCCGATGCCGCTGATGACCTGGGCAATGAAGAGGAGCCGCAGAGTGCGCCGCTGGACCAGGGCCACTTCCATGCCGAGGAAGCTAACTGCGCACCGCAGTTGTCAACGCCGACCGTAGGCATCGATCCACTCCCGCCGGATCCGCCGCAGCATGGCGGGATACAGCACCCGGCGAAATGGCTCGATCAACATCAGATACGGCCGAGTCATCCAGGAGACCGGAAGCACGTATACCGCCAAGTACAGCCGATAGCCGGTCGCGGTCGGAGCCAGGGCCATGGCGATCCAACCGTGCACGGTGGCGTTCTGGGTTTCGCTCAGCGACTCGCGGGCAAACTGGTAGATGGTAAGAAATGGACCCCGAGAGGTTCCCGGAGGAATTTCCGACTCGAGCCGGTCGCGCTCGGATAACCGGGGCACCAGCGAGTCCTCCGGCCGGAGCGGAGTCCGGTCCCAGCCGAACAGCCGGCCGAGGAAGCGTCGGGCGCTATAAAGCACGCTGGCTGTTGGGATCGGGCGGGCGGTTCGGTCGAGCGCCCGGATATCCCTGAGACATCGACCTTCGCCGCCACCCGGAAGGTCCACCGCGCTCACATCGTAAACCGGCACCTCGCGCAACAGTTCGTGTGCCCGAAGCTCCAGGCTCAGATACTCGGCCGGTGGAATCCGCATCGCGCAATATAGGACAGAAACTCAGGTCTGATTTCATTAGTGGAGCACGCATTGGGTGGCGGTGTGCCGGCCCCTCGCGCCCGCCTGCGGCCGGAAGGGATGGCGGCCCCCGATTGCCATAAAACCGAGTGCTAGCGCGGGCGGATTTCTGCCCTAACATTCGACTCTTCAACTCTCAGCGAAACATAGATGAGACTGTTCAGCTGGGCCGGGCCCTTTGCGCTCGCCCTCCTCGGATCCGTTGCCGGCGCAGCCCAGGCCCCTCAGCGTCGAGCCGACCTCGGCGCCCTGAGCCACTCGCTCGAGGGTGTCGTCTCTCGCATCGCGCCCGCGGTGGTGCAGATCCAGGTCGCGGCCTACGGCCCGGTCACCGCCGGAGCCACCGGCGCCAACGCGCTGATCGGAACCCAGCGGAGCACCGGCTCGGGCGTCATCCTGAGCCGCGACGGCTTCATCATCACCAACGCGCACGTGATCGAAGGAGGCCGTCGCTTCATCGTCATCGTGCCCCGTGCCGCCGTCGCCAGCTCGCCCAAACGCTCGGTGCTCCCGCCGGTGTCGCTCGAGCTGGCGGCCAAACTGATCGGCGTGGACCAGGAGACCGATCTTGCCGTGCTCAAGGTCGAGGCGACGGACCTGCCCTTTGCCCGGCTGGGCGACTCCGACTCGCTCGCGCCGGGGCAGGTCGTGCTGGCGTTCGGCAGCCCGTTCGGCCTCGCCAGCAGTGTCACCATGGGCGTGGTCAGCGCGGTGGGTCGCCAGTTCCGCGACGAAGACCGGATGATCTACATCCAGACCGACACCCCGATCAATCCGGGAAACAGCGGCGGGCCGTTGGTGAGCGCCGACGGCCTGGTCATGGGCATCAACACCCTGATCCTGAGCCAGTCCGGCGGCAGCGAAGGCGTGGGCTTTGCCGCTCCGGCCAACATCGTCCGCTTCATCTACGATCAGATCCGCACCCAGCGGCGAGTGCGGCGGAGCGAGATCGGCGTCTTCGCCCAGACCATCACTCCAGCGCTCGCGGCGGGACTGCGGCTGACCCGCGAGTGGGGGGTGGTGCTGGGAGACGTCTACCCCGACAGCCCGGCTGCCAAGGCGGGACTCCGGATCAACGACGTGATTCTCTCGGTCGACGGCAAGCCGATGGAAAACGCCCGCCAGTTCGATGTCAGTCTCTACGGAAGGAAGCCGGGCGGTACAGTAAACCTCGAGGTTGGGCGAGGACTGCAGCGGCTCAACCTGCGGGTGCCGCTGGTGGAGCGCCGGGATCCCTCGGATGTGTTCCGCGACCTGGTGACCCCGGAGAAGAACCTCATCTCCCGGCTCGGCATCCTGGGCCTGGATCTGACCCCCGAGCTGGCCCGGATGATTCCGGGCATCCGGCAGGAACACGGCGTGGTGGTCGCGGGCGTTGCCTCTCAGGCTCGCGGCGCCGCGGGCCCACTCGCCGGAGACGTGATTTACGGAGTAAACGGCGAGGCGGTCAGGACACTGGGGGATCTACGTGGAGCCGTCAGCCGGTTCGCGCCCGACTCCACCGCCGTGCTGCAGGTGGGACGGCAGGGACAGCTGCGATTCTTGACGGTGACGCTGGAGTAGGGAGTCTCATCCTTCGCTCAGAGCCTGCCCTGAGGAGCGCCAGCGACGAAGGGATGACATACGCTCGGGCGGCACGATCCGGAAGCGGAACTTCTGCTGCACCAGCTGGCGCACGGTCCTGCCGCTCCGCTTGGCCGGACGGAAGCGCATCCCGCCCAGCGCCGTCACCACCGAAGCGGTGAAGCGCGGATCGTCGCTGGACATCACATGGATCGTCGTGGTGTCGACCTGTCCCACCGTGTCCACCACGTAGGTGGCCTCGACATCACCCTGGGTTCCCGTAGCCAGGAGGTCCTTGGGATAGATCGGCGCCGCGCTCGACTCGTACCGCTCCACCGTTTCGTCCACCTGGAGCACGCTGAAGGCGGTATCCGGCACGTAGGGCGAGGAGGGCCCAAAGGGCAGCTCACCCCTGGCCCCGCTGCCCTTCCGCTTGCCCCGGGAGCCGTGCGCGATCTGCCGCCTTACCCAGCCCGGGTCCGGGTTCAGGAGATACCCACCGTCCTGGGGGTCTCCGCCCAGTTTGCCCAGCTGAATGACGTCGAATTGCCGCTCGCGTACATCCACCCGGTCGGGCGGAAGCAGGAAGAAGACCCGCGCCTGCCGCTCGTCCGCGGGAAGCCGCCGGCCCTCGGAGGTCAGGTTGACCGCCGACCATACCAGGAGCCCGTGTGCCAGAATGCTCAGGGCGGCACACTCGGCTGTCTGAAGGAATTTTCTGCCCGACTCGAGGAGGAGGAGTTGCATGATCAGGCCCGTGCTGGCGTGGACCTCACATATATGATGACGAATGTCCCCGCCAACGCAAGCACTCCGGTTTCAACCAGCAACCTAAAATGGCTCTCAAGTTTCAAAGGGGGAGCGCGGCGGGCATGGGTTCGAGAGCATGCCCCTGCCCGCTGTAACCGCCCGCCTCCTCATGTGATGAACGTCACACACAATGACTTGGCTCTTCCCCCATTCTCCTGTCCGCCTCATAATCCAGAGCAGTCCAGCGCTTCCTGCTAATCCGTTCTTCACCGCTCGCGCCGCCTCGAACAGGAGTTGTTTGTGCCCCAGGCATTCTCGTGTGGCCGTCCCGGGCTGTTCGCCCTCGTCCCTGTGCTCCTGTCCGTCCTGGCCGGCTGTGGCGGTGACAGCGATGGCGGCGGGGTTCAGCCGCCCAACCCCGTCGCCACGGTCACAGTGACCGGGCCCGGCACGGCGGTGCAGGTCGGTCAGACTCTCCAGCTCACGGCGACGGCAAAGGACGCCGGCGGCGCCAACGTTTCCGGCGCGAGCTTTACCTGGAGCTCCGCCGACCAGAACATCGCCACCGCGACCTCGGCTGGCCTCGTGACCGGCGTGGCCGAGGGGCAGACCCAGATCACCGCCACCGCCGACGGGATCTCCGGCAGCCTCCCCATCACCGTCTCGACGACAACTCCGCCGCCGCCACCCCCGCCCGGCTCGGACACGCCGGCACTGCAGCAGATCGTCAGCGGACTCAAGTTCCCCACCGGCCTCGTCTCGCCTCCTGGGGACACTCGCCTGTTCGTGCTGCTCAAGGCCGGCCCTATCCGGATCATCAAGGACGGCGTGCTGCTTCCCACCCCCTTCCTTGAACTCACGGCGAAAGTCTCCAGCACCGCCGGCGAGCAGGGACTGCTCGGGCTTGCCTTCTCGCCGGACTATGCGACCAGCGGGCGCTTCTTCGTGCATTACAACGACCACTTCAACACGAACCGGGTCTCCTCCTACAGGGTCTCGGCCGACCCCGATCAGGGTAACCCTTCGAGCGAAGCCCAAGTGCTCGCGTTTCCTCAGCCTGGCGTGGCCCATAATGGAGGCCAGCTGGCCTTCGGTCCCGACGGCATGTTGTACGTCGGCCTGGGCGATGGGGACGACGCCGACCAGGGACGGGGGCAATCGTTGGCCGACCCGTTCGCCAACATCATGAGGATCGACGTCAGCACCCAGCCGTACACCGTGCCGGTCGACAATCCGTTCGTCAGTACGGCTGATGCTCGGCCCGAGATCTGGAGCTACGGGTTCCGCAACCCGTGGCGCTTCAGCTTCGACCGCGCCACCGGTGACCTCTACATCGGCGATGTCGGCGAGAGCAAATGGGAAGAAGTGAACTACGCCTCCGCCTCGAGCGGTGCCGGGAAGGGAGTGAACTTCGGATGGGACGAAATGGAAGGGCTGCACTGCTTCAAGCTGCGAGACTGCAATCAGACCGGATTCACCCTGCCGTTGCTGGAGTTCAGCCACGATGAAGGGTGCGCCGTCGTAAGCGGCTACGTCTACCGTGGTCCTGCGATGCCGTCACTGCAGGGCACGTACTTCTACGCCGACTACTGCGTCGGCTGGGTGAGGAGCTTCCGGATTCAGGGTGGGGTCGCCACTGAGCAGAAGGAGTGGCCCGAGCTCAAGCCCGGTGGCCAGATCACCAGCTTCGGCGAAGACTCCGCCGGCGAGCTCTACATCGTGACGCAGCAGGGTGGGGTCTACAAGATCATCAACCAGGCACAGTGATGGCAAAAAGGAACGCGGATAACAGCAGATAAAAGCACGGATCGCTCCGTGGCCGTAAACAGCTCCCAATGTCCTTCCAAAACTGGAGACTTAGTCAACGGCACACCGATTGAGTCCGCCTGCAGGGGTACTCGACTGGTGTGCTGTTGAACAAAAACTCTTATAACCGGCTCCAGAGAACGGAGCGTGAAT
>DATFQK010000451.1:0-4377 GCA_035264345.1 Gemmatimonadales bacterium
CAGCCGGAAATAGTAGAGCAGGTGTTTGGTGTCGCTGAAGACTCTGCCCCGCGGAACCAGACATCGGGCCAGCTCGGGCGGAAGCGGCGCGGTGGCAATCTGGTAGCTGCCGATCGGAATCACTCGGCGGCGCAGGGATGACAGCGCCCGCGGGGTATAGCCATTGGTTGCAGCCAGTACCTCGCGCGCGCGGATGACCGCGTCACCGGTAACAATCTCGAATCCGCCTGTCACTCGCCTCAGCCGGAGGACGCGAACGTTTTCTTGGACGAAGGCGCCAGCCCGGGCCGCAGCAGCTGCCATACCGCGGACATACTTGACTGGGTGTACGGCACAGGCTCCCCGGTCCACGAGAGCCCCGTAGTAGCGCCGGCTCTCGATCTCCCTGCTCACCTCGCCAGGCCCCAACAGCTCCGTGTGGTAGTCCAGCTTTTCATGAAGGAACCGGGCGCTCGCTTCCAGCGCGGCAACATGACCGAGCTTGGCAGCGAGGGTGACCGCGCCACAGCGGACGAAGTCACAGTCTATACGCTCGTCACTGATGAGGCCCGCGACGTACTCGATAGCGTCCAGAGACAGCCGGAACATGCCGGTGGCGCGTTCCGAGCCCAGCCGACGTTCCAGCGCCTCCATCTCAGGCTTGTAGCCCGGCAGTATGAAACCGCCGTTGCGGCTGCTGGCTCCCCACCCTACGGTGTGCTGCTCCAGCACGGTGGCGTCCAATCCGAGCCGGGCCAGCGTTCTGGCCGCGGACAGACCGGTATATCCCCCACCGATGATCACCACGTCGCTGGAAGCGGGAAGTGGGGATGCCGGAATGGAGAAAGGAGGAGCTGTCTCCACCCAGAGACAGCGCTCAAACATCGGTGCCCAGCTCTATTTGGCAGTCATGCTGCTTCATCGCGCGCCCTTACCTCCCGGCTGCCCGCTTCCCTCCGAACCAGCCGGTCAGCCACATAGATGAGCACTGCGGTGACCAGAAGAATGATTGTGCTGATGGCGTTGATGCTCGGCTCGACGGTCTTCCGCGCCATCCCATACACCACAATGGGAAGGGTGGAGGACCCGGAGCCGGAGACAAAGGAGGTGATCACGAAGTCATCGAAAGACATCGTGAACGCGAGCAGCGCCCCCGCAAAGATTCCGGGCCACAGTTGGGGCAGGGTGACACGCCAGAAGGTGGCCATCTCATCCGCGCCGAGAGTCATGGCTGCTTCCTCGAGATGCTGGTCCATACCATGTAGCCGGGCCAGCACCACCACGACGACAAAGCTGATGCAGAACGCCACGTGGGCGATGGTGATGGTGACGAAGCCCAGCGGCAAACGCAGGAGAACGAAGAGGATCAACAGCGAGATCCCGACCACTATCTCCGGGGTAACGATAGGGAGATAGAGAAACCCTTCAATGGCCCGGCGGCCGGCAAACCGATGCCGGCCCAGCGCCAGGGCGAGCAAGGTTCCGAGAAGAGTAGCAATCAGCGTTGCCGTCAGGCCTACCAGCAGGCTCAGCTTGAGTCCGTGGAGGATCTCGGGTCGCTCGAGCAACCGATGATACCAGCGGAAGGTGAAGCCCTGCCATTCCACCGAGAACTTCGAATCGTTGAACGAGAAAACCATCAGGATCAGGAGCGGCAGGTGGAGAAAGGCATAGACCACTCCGCTTACGGCCAGAAGCCACCGCGGAGCTCGCCGGTTCATAGCAGGGCGCCGGCCGGTTCCCGGTGTCGTATCCGGAGATAGATCAGAACTGCCACGAGCACCAACACCATCACGATGAACGACGCCGCGGACCCAAACGGCCAGTTTCGCGCGGCGGAAAACTGGTTCTGCACCAGATTCCCGATCATCATTTGCTTTCCGCCGCCGAGCAGGTCCGGCGTGAGGAATGAGCCCAAGGCTGGAATGAAGACCAGGAGTGAGCCGGCAATGACGCCGGGCATGGACAGAGGAAGAGTTACTCGCCAGAAACGGGCCGAGGGCCGGGCCCCCAGCACCTCCGCGGCTTCAAGCAAAGAGGAATCGAGCTTTTCGAGCGACGCGTAGACCGGCAGGATCATGAACGGCAGAAAGCCATAGACCAGTCCCACCATGACGGCGGCAGGCGTGTACAGAATGGTCAACGGCTCGCGTGTCAGGCCCAGCCGGAGCAGCCAGTCATTGATCAGCCCGGTGTCGCGCAGCAGAAAGATCATGGCGAAGGTCCGGACCAGGAAGCTGGTCCAGAAAGGCAGCACCACCAACAGCAGTAGCAGATGCCGCCAGCGACCCGGCCGTGCGATGAGATATGCCACCGGATATCCCAGCAGGAGGCAGACGACCGTGCAAGCCACCGACCAGAGGAAGGTTCGCTGAAGGACGTCCAGGTAGAGAGGATCGAAGAAGCGAGCGTAGTGCTCCAGAGTAAAGCCAGGGTCCACGCCGCCGTAGATCCCCCGGGGCATGAAGCTGTACGCCAGCATGATCAGGATGGGGACCAAAAAGAACACGATCAGCCAAAACATGCCGGGCCCCAGCAGGGTCCAGGCTTGGATGCCGGGATGAGAGAACCAACGGAAAACCCGGCGATGCCAGGAGGCGCTCATCCCGCTTCGAGGACCTGGCATTCTTCAGGCAGCCAGACCACGGCTACGGGCTCTCCCCGCTTCCAGGCCAGTGGCTTGAGCAGCTGGCCTTCATTCCGGACCGCCACCTTCACCTTTCCTACCTGCGGAACGCTGACGACGACGTGGATGGTCTCGCCCAGATAGATGATGTCACCGATGGTGCCGATCACAGCGTTTTCTGCCCCGGGCACCTCATCCGGTCGGCAGAGGTCCATCCACTCCGGTCTTACAGCGACGCGCACCTCCGAACCGTTTTCCAACTGGGGATTGTCAGGCACCCTGAACGACAGCCCCGGACCGCGCGCGGTCCACTCTCCCCGCGAGTCCTTCGTCGCGTGGCCCTGGAAGAAATTGGATTCGCCGATAAAGGTGGCGACGAACGCGGTTCGCGGGTTCTCGTAGACCTCAGCCGGCGTGCCCAGCTGAGCCAGCCGGGCGTTCTCCATGACGCCGATCCGATCGGACATGGTTAGGGCTTCCTCCTGATCGTGGGTTACGTATATGAAGGTGGTGCCCAGCTGCTTGTTCAGGGCCTTGAGCTCCAGCTGCATGTCCTTCCTGAGCTTCAGATCAATCGCGCCGAGCGGCTCGTCCAGCAGCAGGATAGCCGGCTCCAGGACCAACGCCCGCGCCAGCGCCACTCGCTGCCGCTGGCCTCCGGAGAGCTGGCCCGGCATTCGTCTGCCGAACAGGTCTGGATCGAGGCGCACCATCTCGAGGGCACGCTTAACCCGCTGATCGATCTCCGCTCGCGACGTTTTTCGCTGCTCCAGTCCAAAGGCCACGTTCCGAGCCACCGAGAGGTGAGGAAACAAGGCGTAGTTCTGAAACACCATGGAGAGCGGTCGCTCATACGGTCGTGCCTGGTTGACCGTTCGACCCAGGAGACGGATTTCCCCGCTCCCTTCATCCGGTTGCTCCAGGCCGGCAAGCAGTCGCAAGGTCGTGGTCTTTCCGCAGCCGGAGGGGCCCAGGAGAGAGAAGAATTCGCCGGCGTATATCTCGAAGGAGATATCGTTTAGGGCCTTGATCTCGCCAAAGCTTTTGGTAACCCGGATGAACTGGACAACAGGTGGGCTCGGTGTGGCCGTGCTCACGACGCCGCGGCTTCCAGCGACTGCTCCAGGACGTCGAGACCCTCCTCCAGCACTGCTTCCGGCGTGGTGAGCGGGGCCAGTACTCTGATCGCGTTCCCGTACGTGCCGGCCGCCAGCAGAATCAGACCCCGCCGCATCGCTGCCGAAAGCACAGCTTGAGTCAGCTCGGGATTGGGCGACTTGCTCCTGCGATCCCGCACCAGCTCCATGGCTATCATCGCGCCCAGGCCTCGGACATCCCCGATGACCTCCCGCTCGATGGCCCACCGGCAGAAGCGCGAACGGATCTGCTCACCCATCCGCGAGGCCCGTCCGACCAGGTCCTCGGCTTCCATGGCATCGATAACGGCGAGTGCCGCCGCACACGCCAGAGGATTACCGCCATACGTCCCTCCCAACCCACCCACCTGGGGCGCATCCATCACCTCGGCTCGGCCAGTAACCGCCGCCAGCGGGAACCCGCCAGCCAGGGACTTTGCGGTGACGATGATGTCGGGTACCAGGTCGTAATGCTCGCTGGCAAACAGCTTTCCGGTGCGGCCGAACCCGGTCTGGATCTCATCGGCGATGAACAGGATACCGTGCTCCCGGGCGAAGGCGGCCAGCTCGCTCACGTATTCCCTCGGTGCCGGGACGAAACCGCCTTCGCCCAGCTGCAGCTCCATGATTATGGCG